>CANISA010000050.1 GCA_947470005.1 Legionellaceae bacterium
TCATCGTGGCGTTAACATTATGGAATTTTGCAAGGCATTCAATGCGGCAACTCAGCAATTAGAAGCAGGCCTGCCTATCCCTGTTGTGATCACGGTTTACAGTGATCGTAGTTTTACGTTCATTCTCAAAACACCCCCAGCCTCTGTCTTGTTGAAAAAGGCTGCTGGACTGAAAAGCGGTAGTAGTACGCCAAGCACGAAAAAAGTGGCCGTACTGCAACGAGCAGCGCTCGAGGAAATTGCAAAACAGAAAGAGCCTGATTTGACAGCAGCAGATTTGGATGCAGCGGTCCGTACGATTGCGGGCACTGCGCGCAGCATGGGTATTGAAGTTGAAGGTTTAGAAGACTAAGGGGTGATCATGGCTACGATAACGAAAAAACAAAAAAGAATTAACGAGCGGCTTGTGCTGAATCATCTCTATAAAGCGACTGACGCGATTGAACTATTAAAAGAATTCGCAAGTACTAAATTTCGGGAAGGGATTGATATTGCCGTTAATCTTGGCGTTGACCCACGAAAATCCGATCAAGTGGTTCGCTCATCGACTAATCTGCCAAAAGGAACAGGTAAGGTTGTTCGTGTTGCTGTATTTGCTCAAGGTGATAATGCAGTGAAAGCTAAAGAAGCTGGGGCTGATATTGTTGGTTTTGAGGATCTGGCTCAACAAATCAAGGCTGGAGAGCTTAACTTTGATGTGGTGATTGCGACGCCTGACGCGATGCGTCTCGTGGGGCAACTGGGTCAAATTTTAGGTCCTAGAGGGTTGATGCCTAACCCTAAAGTGGGCACGGTTACGCTTAACGTTGCGTCAGCTGTTGCTGATGCCAAGTCTGGTCAAGTGCGCTACCGAACAGATAAGAATGGTATTATTCATTGCAGCGTTGGCAAAATTGATTTCAGTGCTGCTGATTTGCTTGAAAACATGGCTGCACTGTTGGCTGATTTGAAAAAAGCTAAGCCGGCATCCTCCAAAGGTATTTATATCAAGAAAATTTCCTTGTCTACCACAATGGGTCCTGGATTGCCTATTGATCCTACGTCCATTGTCGTGTAGTATTCTTTGCCATTTTCAACGGTTTCACGGCATAGACTTTGGTTTCATGCCGTCGAAGACCGCAGGTGCGTATGCTTAATATCCTGCGCAGACGGTGAACCGGCTCTGAGTTTGCTCTGAGACGGCCGCCATAACGGCCAAATCCATGTGATTTGCTCAACTTAGGAGGTCAGTAACGTGACGTTATCTTTAGCTGCAAAAAAAGCCGTGGTTAAGGAAGTGACAGAAGTCGCTTCGAAGGCAATTTCAGCAGTTGTTGCTGATTATCGTGGTTTATCTGTAAACCAAATGACGCAATTGCGTGCGAAAGCGCGTAAGACTGGGGTGTATTTGCGTGTTGTCCCTAACACACTCACCCGACGTGCATTTGAGAAAACAGAATTTGCTTGTTTAAGTGACTTGTTGGTTGGTCCTTTGTTCGTCGCGTTGTCGCTGGAGTCTCCAGGCGATGCAGCGCGGTTATTAAAGGAATTTACGAAGACATTCGAAAAGCTCAAAATTAAAGCACTTTCTGTTGGTGGGAAAATGTATGGCGCGGATCATCTCGATGCCATCGCAAGTTTACCAACACGGGATGAAGCGATTGCGAAGCTGATGTATGTCATGAGAGCGCCAATTGAGAAATTTGTTCGCACGCTTGCTGAGCCACCCGCTAAATTGGTGCGCGCACTCGCTGCAATTAAAGAACAAAAAGCAGGCTAACCCTAATAATCGTTTATTAAATTTAACTGAGGAGCTAGAAATGGCTGTGTCAAAAAATGAAATTCTAGAAACCATTTCAAACATGTCTGTTATGGATGTGGTTGAGTTGATCGAAGCAATGGAAGAAAAATTCAATGTGTCTGCGGCGGCTGTTGCTGTAGCAGCGCCTGCAGCAGCGGCTGCGTCGGCTGTTGAAGAACAAACCGAGTTTGATGTTATGTTGAAAAGCTTTGGCGAGAACAAAGTAGGCGTGATTAAAGTCGTGCGTGCGTTGACTGGCCTTGGCTTGAAAGAAGCAAAAGACTTGGTTGAAGCAGCGCCTTCAACCGTAAAAGAAGCAGTATCTAAAGCGGAAGCTGCAGATATCAAAAAACAACTTGAAGAAGCTGGTGCGTCTGTCGACGTAAAATAAAGCTTTCTTATCTCTGTTTATGACCCAGCCATGGATTCATGGCTGGGTTTGCGTGTTTCAAGATATCAATTATTCATAGAGGAACCACCATGGCTGAAGCAGTTGCTAACCCTCAATATTCACATGCTGAGAAAAAACGATTCCGCAAGAGCTTTGGTCAACAATCAGAGAAGATGGCTCTCCCTAATCTCCTCGAAATCCAGCTCAAATCGTATCATGGATTTCTGAAACAGGATGCTCCTTTTACGCCACAGACCAATACGGGTTTGCACTCTGCGTTTGATTCTGTTTTTCCAATACAAAGTTTTTCAGGGTATGCCCGCTTGGAGTATGTAAGCTATAGCTTAGGCGAGCCTGCGTTTGACGTCCGCGAATGCAAGCTGAGAGGGTTGACTTACTCTGCCCCTTTACGCGTTAAGATTCGTCTTGTTGTACTGGATAAAGAAGCCTCCGGTGATAAAAAGCCAATTAAAGATATCCGTGAACAAGATGTGTTTATGGGTGAAGTGCCGTTAATGACAGACGTTGGTACATTTGTTATCAATGGAACAGAGCGTGTGGTTGTTTCTCAGTTGCACCGCTCGCCTGGGGTTATTTTTGAGCATGATCGAGGCAAAACACACTCATCTGGTAAATTACTCTATTCGGCGCGGATTATTCCATACCGCGGGTCGTGGTTGGATTTTGAGTTTGATCCGAAAGATTGTTTGTTTGCTCGGATTGACCGCCGCCGTAAACTACCGGTTACTATTTTGCTCCGATCGTTAGGCTATGACACACAAAGTATTCTTGCTGAATTTTTTGAAGCGACTGTTTGTCATCTGAAACAGGGGGAATTTCATATTGATTTAATTCCTGCGCGTTTGAGGGGTGAGATTGCACTTTTTGATATTATTAATCCAGGTTCTGGAGAAGTGATTGTTGAGCAAGGACGTCGTATTACGACACGTCATATCAACATCATGGAAAAAGAAAACATGAAGGATCTCGTTGTCCCTCGTGATTACTTGGCCGGCAAAGTGCTTGCAAAAAATATTATCGATACCTTAACCGGTGAATCACTGGCTCAAGCCAATGACGAAGTCACGAATGACCTATTGGTCCGCTTGACTCAACATGATATTCAAAATTTTCAGATGATTTATACGAATGATTTAGATCATGGTTCATATATATCAGACACCATTCGAATTGATCCTACCTCAACTCAATTAGAAGCATTAGTTGAAATTTATCGCATGATGCGCCCTGGTGAACCGCCAACCAAAGAGGCTGCCGAAGCATTATTTAAAAATCTGTTCTTTTCCGAGGACCGTTATGACCTTTCTGCAGTCGGGCGGATGAAATTTAATCGTCGTGTGGGCAGGAAAGATGACACGGGTCCAGGGATCTTGGCTAAAGAAGATATTCTGGCGGTCATTAAAACGCTGATTGATATTCGAAACGGTAATGGCATGGTGGATGATATTGACCACTTGGGTAACCGACGTGTACGTAGTGTTGGCGAAATGGCTGAAAACCAATTTCGGGTCGGTTTGGTCCGCGTTGAGCGAGCAGTGAAAGAGCGCTTAAGTTTAGCTGAATCTGAAAATCTTATGCCTCAAGATTTGATCAATGCCAAACCTGTTTCAGCGGCGGTGAAAGAGTTTTTTGGTTCAAGTCAGTTATCGCAGTTTATGGATCAGGTTAATCCGTTGTCCGGTGTAACCCACAAACGGAGGGTATCTGCTTTAGGACCAGGTGGATTAACACGTGAGCGTGCAGGGTTTGAAGTGCGTGACGTACATACAACGCACTACGGACGCGTTTGCCCAATTGAAACGCCAGAAGGTCCAAACATTGGTTTAATTAACTCATTGTCTATCTACGCTCGGACAAATGATTATGGTTTTATTGAAACACCTTGCCGAAAAGTTATTAATGGGCGAGTTACGGAGGAAATTGAATATTTATCAGCAATCGAGGAAGTGGATCAATACATCGCGCAGTCAAGCGTTGCCTTGGATGATAATGGACAAATCTTAGCGGATTTGGTTCCTTGCCGGCATGAAAATGAATTCTCACTCACGACGCCAGATAAAATTAACTACATGGATGTTTCGCCCAAACAAATCGTATCGGTTGCGGCTTCATTGATTCCATTTTTGGAACATGATGATGCAAACAGAGCATTGATGGGATCCAACATGCAGCGCCAAGCCGTCCCAACACTTCGGGCGGAAAAACCACTGGTCGGAACTGGAATGGAACGAATTGTTGCGTCTGATTCAGGTGTCTCGGTCGTTGCACGACGAAGTGGAATCATTGATCTCGTGGATGCCTCGCGTATTGTGGTTCGCGTCAATGATAACGAAACGACTGCGGGAGAAACCGGTGTTGATATTTATAATTTGACGAAATATTTTCGTTCAAATCAAGACACGTGCATCAATCAGATTCCCATTGTAAGTAAAGGCGATCGAATTCATCGCGGAGATATTTTGGCTGATGGCCCGTGCACAGATATGGGTGAGCTCGCATTAGGGCAGAACTTGTTGGTTGCCTTTATGCCTTGGAATGGATACAACTTTGAGGATTCGATTCTGATTTCAGAGCGAGTGGTTCAAGATGATCGATTCACCAGTATTCATATTGAAGAATTAACGTGTATTGCTCGAGATACCAAGCTCGGCACAGAGGAAATTACGTCGGATATTCCTAATGTCGGCGAATCGGCTCTGGCTAGCTTAGATGAATCGGGCGTTGTCTACATTGGTGCGGAAGTGAGTGCCGGGGCAATTTTAGTTGGAAAAGTTACACCCAAAGGCGAGACCCAATTAACGCCTGAGGAAAAATTATTACGCGCTATTTTTGGGGAAAAAGCGTCTGATGTGAAAGATTCTTCCTTACGTGTTCCTTCGGGAATGAATGGTACGGTTATTGATGTTCAAGTCTTTACGCGCGATGGTCTTGAAAAAGATGCGCGAGCTAAAACCATTGAAGAGGAACACCTCGCTCGTATTCGTAAAGATTTAATCGATGAGCGTCGCATCCGTGAAGAAGATATTTATCAACGTGTATACAACCTCTTGATGGATAAAGTAGCGACGGGTGGACCTGCTAGCCTCAAACCTGGATCTAAAGTTAGCTCCAGTTATTTGACCAAAGTTCCACGTGAAAAATGGTTTGATGTACGATTAAAAGACGAGACGATCAGTCAGCAACTTGAGCAATCGTCTAAGCAATTAGAGTTGCTCGTGAAGGAAATGGAAAAGCGCTTTAATGATGGACGTAAAAAAATTATCCAAGGGGATGATCTTGCTCCTGGTGTTTTGAAAATTGTAAAAGTATACCTGGCGGTTAAACGGCGTATCCAACCCGGTGATAAGATGGCCGGTCGTCACGGAAACAAAGGGGTTATTTCAATCGTCGTACCCATGGAAGATATGCCACACATGGAAGATGGTACGCCAGTTGATATCGTCTTAAACCCGTTGGGTGTACCTTCTCGGATGAATATCGGGCAGGTTTTAGAGACTCATTTGGGATTGGCGGCGAAAGGTCTAGGTCAGCGAATAGCGGCTTTACTGGACAGTAAATGTTCAATGGATGAAATCAAAGCGTATTTACTTAAGATCTACAATCATGATGGACAAAAACGTCTTGATCTGGATTCATTGACCGATGATGAAGTGACGTTACTTGCGAACAACCTGCGTGCAGGTGTTCCGATGGCTACGCCTGTGTTTGATGGTGCATCAGAGGCAGAAATTAAGGCCATGCTTCAGTTAGCCGGTATGCCACTTGATGGGAAAACCATGTTGTTTGATGGACGTACAGGGCGACAATTTGATAATCCTGTGACCGTTGGTTACATGTACATGCTCAAATTGAACCATTTAGTGGATGACAAGATGCATGCCCGTTCAACGGGATCTTATAGCTTAGTTACGCAGCAACCATTGGGCGGTAAGGCACAATTTGGTGGTCAGCGCTTTGGGGAGATGGAGGTCTGGGCACTGGAAGCTTATGGTGCGGCGTACACGTTACAAGAGATGCTAACGGTGAAATCGGACGATGTTGCAGGTCGTACAAAAATCTATAAAAACATTGTTGATGGTGATCATCGAATGGATCCGGGCATGCCTGAATCGTTCAACGTATTGTTGAAAGAAATTAGGGCGCTCGGTATCGATATAGAATTGGATCACAAATAAACGTTATCTATTTGGAGGCATAAACTTGGCTAGCATCGAACCAATGAAAAAAGCACCGGTCATGAGTGATCTGCTTGGCATGCTTAAACAACACGGCCACAATGAAGAATTTGATCAAATTCAAATTCGATTGGCGTCACCTGAACTTATCCGCTCTTGGTCCTATGGCGAAGTAAAAAAGCCTGAGACTATTAATTACCGTACCTTCAAGCCGGAACGGGACGGATTGTTTTGTGCTAAAACATTTGGCCCAGTTAAAGATTATGAATGTTTATGCGGCAAATACAAACGCTTGAAACATCGTGGCGTGATTTGTGAAAAGTGTGGTGTGGAGTTAGCCTTAGCTAAAGTACGACGTGAGCGTATGGGACACATTGAGCTTGCCAGTCCGGTGGCTCATATTTGGTTCCTGAAATCACTGCCCTCTCGTATTGGGTTACTGTTAGATATGACACTTCGTGACATTGAGCGAGTCCTTTATTTCGAAGCATTTGTGGTTGTTGATCCAGGCATGACAGAGCTTGAACGTGGACAATTACTGAACGATGAAGTGTACCTCGACGCCATGGAGCAGTACGGTGATGAGTTTGATGCGCGCATGGGTGCTGAGGCGATTCGTGATTTACTTCGCCAGATCAATTTAAAAGAAGAGATCAAGTCACTGCGTGAAGAATTACCTACGACTAATTCAGAAACCAAAATCAAGAAAATTACTAAACGATTGAAACTATTAGAAGCATTTAATGAATCGGGAAATAAACCCGAATGGATGATCATGAATGTTTTACCGGTTCTGCCACCGGATTTACGTCCGTTGGTACCGTTGGATGATGGTGGACGTTTTGCGACATCTGATTTGAATGACTTGTATCGACGCGTAATTAACCGAAATAACCGTCTGAAACGGTTACTTGATTTATCTGCCCCAGATATTATTGTCCGCAATGAAAAACGTATGTTGCAAGAAGCAGTGGATGCCTTGCTTGATAATGGCCGTCGTGGACGTGCGATTACTGGAAGCAATAAGCGACCATTGAAATCACTGGCTGACATGATTAAGGGTAAGCAAGGCCGGTTCCGTCAAAACTTACTGGGTAAACGAGTTGATTATTCTGGCCGTTCCGTGATCGTGGTTGGTCCAACGTTACGTTTGCATCAGTGTGGTCTACCGAAAAAAATGGCCCTCGAATTATTTAAGCCGTTTATTTTTAGTAAACTCGAGTTTCGCGGGCTGGCAACGACCATCAAAGCGGCGAAGAAAATGGTTGAGCGTGAAGAACCTGTTGTGTGGGATATCTTAGAGGACGTGATTCGCGAACATCCTATTCTGTTAAACCGTGCGCCAACCCTCCACCGTTTGGGGATTCAAGCCTTTGAACCGGTTTTGATTGAAGGCAAAGCGATTCAATTGCATCCGTTGGTTTGTACTGCATATAACGCGGATTTCGATGGCGATCAAATGGCGGTCCATATACCTTTGACGATTGAAGCCCAGCTTGAAGCGCGATCACTGATGATGTCGACGAATAATATTTTGTCCCCAGCGAGCGGTGAGCCAATTATTGTTCCGAGCCAAGACGTGGTGCTAGGTTTGTATTACCTGACACGTGAGCGCATCAATGCCAAAGGTGAAGGCAAAATTTTTGCGAGTACGCAGGAAGCCAAAAACTTCTACGAAGAAGGTTATGTCAATATTCATGCTAAAGTTAAAATTAGAATGCCTATTGATAACCCAGGTAATGGCCCTGCTCACGAATTGGTAGAAACAACGGTAGGCCGTGCGATTATGTCTGAGATTTTACCTAAAGGCATGTCGTTTACGTTAATCAACCGAGTCATGACCAAAAAAACAATCTCTAAAGTATTGGATCATTGCTATCGAAGCTTGGGCATAAAAGAGGCCGTTATTTTTGCGGATCATTTAATGTACACGGGGTTTGAATATGCCACCCGTGCGGGTGCGTCCATCGGGATTGATGACATGATCATCCCTGAAGATAAAGCGGCTATCATTGAGCAAGCGGATAATGAAGTGCGAGAAATTGAGTCTCAATTCCGTTCAGGCTTGGTGACCAATGGTGAGCGCTACAATAAGGTAATCGATATTTGGTCTAGAACCAGTGAAATGGTTGCTAAGTCGATGATGGCTAAAATTGCAACGGAAGAAGTTATCGATCGTCACGGAAACGTGACACGCCAAGATTCATTTAATCCAATTTTCATGATGGCTGATTCGGGCGCGAGGGGATCCGCTGCTCAGATTAGGCAGCTAGCAGCCATGAGGGGATTAATGGCGGCACCGGATGGCTCAATTATTGAAACACCAATTACTGTGAATTTCCGCGAAGGTCTAAACGTATTCCA
>CANISA010000051.1 GCA_947470005.1 Legionellaceae bacterium
CGCATCAATGGCCGAAGAAAACATGTTGATGAACACACCGAGCAGTAGAATAGGCCAAAAAGGTTTCACATAAACAAACAGTCGGAGGTACAACCGACGAGCATTCCCGTCAAGGGTTTTTTTCATCTTAAATACCGTAAAGAATAGTTGGTTTGAATTGAAGCAAATTCTACTCCTTCTTCTGGCAAATAACCAATCTTTCTGGGCAAAAGTGGGCGCATCGTCATACGTGGCACTGCTGCGCCCAGATACGCAGCATCGCATTGCCTGCAGGGTATAACGGGTAAGCCACGTCACGTACTTCGACGCCATAGTTCTCTTGCTGCAATCCTAACAACACAGGACCTAACAACGGCGACGGCTGGCCCACACGATCAATCAGAGGAAAAATCCGCACCTCACCCGCAACGCGTGCTAATTCGGCGATGAGTGCCAAATGAAAATCCACGGGCTGTGTCTCTGGATTAGCAAATAAATAGTGTGAGCAGAGTGCATAATCAAACTTAGAATCCATAAACGGCAGGTGATCCTTGGGACGTGAGATATAGCGCTCCTGAGCAAGTCCTTCTTCGTAGTCCGCAAAAAAAAGGGACATCCCTGCACGCCGACTTGCAATAAATGCCTCAATACCACCGTACTGGCTCACATCAAACTGCCCTTGATCAGCGAGCACTTGCTTCACGCGCTTGTCAAACAGTGACGTGGCTTTTAGCACGAGATCAGGCTTGGTCAAACGAAACAATGGATCACAGCTCACAATCAACGGACTCTCTTGATGAAGGACTGCATTCATAGCACTCGGCCCACAGCCATACTCCAAGATTCGCGAGCGAATCTCCTCATCAGACAGATCAAACATCGCTTTGTATTCAGCCACATGATGACCCCACAACACCAACTTACGCATCTCGTCCCCTCTCTTCACAACGTGCCCTATGCGGGGTATAGTCTAGCCTATTTGCTAAAGAAACAGGAAGTCATCTATGCGTCAAAGTCTATCTCACTTGCTCGGCGATACGCATGACCAGCTACGTGAGAGCGTCTATCAATTCGCCTCCCGTGAAATAGCACCCATTGCCGCTCAAATTGACATCGATAATGCCTTTCCTCACCCGCTTTGGCTAAAGCTGGGCGACTTAGGCGTGCTCGGTATAACCGTCAGTGAAGCCTATGGTGGCGCGAACATGGGGTATTTGGCCCACGTTATCGCCATGGAAGAAATCTCACGTGCATCAGCATCCGTCGGCCTAAGCTACGGCGCACATTCAAATTTGTGTATCAACCAAATCGCGATTAATGGAAATGAACAACAAAAGCAACACTATCTCCCTCGCTTAATTCGAGGAGAACACGTGGGTGCCTTGGCCATGAGTGAAGCAAACGCCGGTTCGGATGTGATTAGCATGCAGTTGCAAGCGCGCCAAGAGGGAGATCGCTTTATCCTTGATGGGACCAAAATGTGGATAACCAACGGCCCAGATGCCGACGTGCTGGTTGTCTATGCAAAAACAGACAAACATGCCGGTAGCAAAGGAATCACGGCCTTCATCGTTGAAAAAAAATTCCCAGGCTTTCGAACCGCTCAAAAATTAGATAAATTAGGCATGCGTGGCTCAAACACCTGCGAGCTCGTCTTTGAACACTGTGAAATCCCTGTAGACAACGTGTTAGGCGACATCAATCATGGCACTCGCGTCTTGATGAGTGGGCTTGATTACGAGCGCACAATCCTAGCAGCAGGCCCCGTTGGCATCATGCAAGCCTGTTTAGACCTCGCGCTGCCTTATGTGCATCAACGTAAACAATTTAATCAACCCATTGGAACGTTTCAATTCATCCAAGGCAAAATAGCTGACATGTACACGGAATTAAATGCCTCTCGCGCGTACCTCTACGCCGTGGCGCGAGCATGTGATCAACATCAAATCAGCCGAAAAGACGCCGCCAGTCTGATTCTATATACATCAGAAAAAGCCACGCAGATGGCCTTGCAAGCCATCCAAATCTTAGGTGGCAACGGTTACGTTCAAGAATGCCCAGCTGGCCGCTTGTTGCGTGATGCCAAACTTTATGAAATTGGAGCAGGCACCTCCGAGATCCGGCGCATGCTCATCGGACGCGAATTATTCGAAGACATGCTTTAACAAAGGATCATACCCCATGAAACCAGATGACATCGTAATTGTTGCAGCCATGCGGACCCCCTGTGGGAATCTACTGGGGAACTTGTCGAGCTTACCTGCACCAGCACTCGCAGCCGCGGCTCACCGTGCAGCCCTAGCCCAAGCCCATCTAGCACCTGCCGATATTGATGAAGTACTCACAGGCTGCGTTTTGCAAGCCGGAATCGGCCAAGCACCAGCCAGGCAAGCCGCCCTGCTCGCAGGACTCCCCGATTCCGTTGGCGCCACCACACTCAATAAAATGTGTGGCTCAGGCATGAAGGCCGTTATGCTCGCGCATGATGTCATTAAAGCGGGCTCAGCCCAGATTGTCTTGGCAGGCGGAATGGAGAGCATGAGCCGCGCGCCCTACCTGCTTGCCGGCGCGCGCAAAGGCTATCGTTTAGGGCATGGCGAATTGATCGACCACCTGCGTTTGGATGGCCTTGAAGATGCGTATGAACCGGGTCAATTGATGGGATATTTTGCCAATCAAACAGCAAACGTATTACACTTCAGCCGAGAAGAACAAGATGATTACGCCGCGCGCTCCATGTCCCGTGCCTTGGCAGCACAACAACAAGGCGCTTTCGATGCAGAAATCGTGCCTGTCACCTTGCCTAGTCGAGACGGGGAGATCATCGTAAGCCAAGATGAAGGACCCGATCCAACTAAGATAGCTAAACTCCCTCGCTTACGCCCAGCATTCGCTGACAACGGTACCGTCACCGCAGGCAACTCCAGCTCCATCTCAGACGGGGCCGCAACGCTCATCCTGATGACCGCAGCTGAAGCCGAGCGACGAGGAATACGACCATTAGCTCGAATTGTGGCTCATGCCACGCACGCCCAAGCACCCGCTTTGTTTACCACCGCCCCCATTGGCGCAATAAATGCTCTCTTAGCAAAAGCCGCCTGGAAAATCGATGACGTAGACCTGTATGAAATAAATGAGGCCTTCGCCGTCGTGGCCATGGCAGCTATTCAAGCGCTCGAATTAAACATCAATCGCGTGAATGTGCATGGCGGAGCCTGCGCATTAGGGCATCCGCTGGGCGCTTCCGGCGCGCGAATCATCGTCACCTTGCTTTACGCACTGGAACGACACAACAAAACACGCGGGGTCGCTGCGTTGTGCATTGGCGGAGGAGAAGCCACCGCGATTGCTATCGAACGTCTATAACCCTTTCATCCGTCAAAAGGAACGCCTCCATGTTAATCCAAAGTGCACTTTACCTTGTCTTGAGTATCCTGGCTGTTTTGTTTGCCAAATACGTCCATTTAGGCATTATCTATATTGATATGCTCTACACCTACTTCAATGTAACCCTCGCTTCATTTTTGACGAGTTCTTGGCTTCGAAACGTCCTAATTCTCGTGCTCCTGCCCTTAGGCTTAACCGCAATTCCCGCAGCTATTTATCGCCTCATCAAGAAAAAAAACATGCCTTATTTTCTCGAAGTCACCTGGGTTTTGTGGCTCGTGTTCATCCTCAGTAACGTGCTGATCCAATAAAGAGCGCCCCCCATGACCCTCCTAAACAGTCAATTAAATCCCACGAGCGATATCTTTAGAATGAACCAAACCGCGATGGACGCGCTCGTAAACCAATTAGAGCGAACCGTGGATCACATTGAACAAGGGGGAAATGAAAAAGCGAGAGAGAGGCACCGCCAACATGGAAAATTATTGCCTCGAGAGCGATTGCACCTCCTTCTTGATCCAGGCAGCCCTTTTCTTGAATTCTCTCAATTAGCCGCACTTAACGTGTATGACGACCCCCTTCCCGCTGCGGGCTTAATTACAGGGATAGGCGTAGTCAGTGGGCAGGCCTGCGTGATTGTCATCAATGATGCAACAGTCAAAGCGGGAACATATTACCCCCTAACCGTTAAAAAACACCTCCGTGCTCAAGCGATTGCCGAGGCCAACCACTTGCCATGTCTTTATTTGGTGGATTCTGGAGGGATGTTTTTGCCCAAGCAAGATGAGTCATTCTCTGACAAAGATCATTTTGGTCGAATTTTCTTTAATCAAGCGAATTTATCCGCCCAAAATATTCCCCAAATTGCGGTGGTGATGGGCTCATGCACCGCAGGTGGCGCGTATGTTCCCGCCATGGCGGATGAGTCCATCATGGTTCGAAATCAAGCCACCATTTTTCTTGGCGGTCCTCCTCTCGTGAAAGCGGCAACCGGTGAAGTGATCAGCGCTGAAGCCTTAGGCGGTGCAGACGTGCATTGTCGTCAATCCGGCGTAGCGGATCACTACGCTGAAAACGATGCCCATGCGCTGGACTTAGCTCGGCGCCTGGTGAGTCATCTCAACCGTCCGAAACCAGAACCCCATGGACGTATTGCCAGTCGCGAGCCAGCCTACGCACCGGAGGAGTTACATGGCATTATCCCAACTGATCCGCGCAAGCCGTTTGACATTCGCGAGGTCATCGCGCGTGTGGTCGATGCATCTGATTTTGATGAATTCAAAGCACTTTATGGCAGCACGCTGGTGTGTGGGTTTGCTCACCTCTATGGGTATCCAATTGGAATCGTTGCAAACAATGGTATTTTGTTTGCTGAAAGTGCAGTTAAAGGGGCCCATTTTATTGAGCTTTGCGCACAACGAAAGATCCCTTTACTTTTTCTGCAAAACATCACCGGCTTCATGGTTGGCAGTAAATATGAAGCCGCAGGGATTGCCAAACACGGGGCGAAAATGGTCATGGCAGTGGCCAATGCGCGAGTGCCTAAATTCACGGTGATCGTTGGCGGAAGTTTTGGCGCGGGAAATTATGCAATGTGTGGGCGCGCCTATGACCCGCGATTTTTATGGTCTTGGCCCAATGCCCGCATTTCCGTCATGGGCGGCGATCAAGCCGCCAACGTGCTTGCCCAAATCAATCGAGACAAGCACACAAGCCTTGGAAAAACATGGGCTACTGATGAAGAAGAACAATTTAAAGCCCAGATGCGTGAACAGTATGAAGCACAAGGAAATGCGTATTATGCCAGCGCTCGATTATGGGATGATGGCGTCATTGCACCCCGCGATACACGTAAAGTACTCGGATTGAGCCTATGGGCGGCACACCATGCTCCCATAGAATCAAGTACATTTGGTGTCTTTCGGATGTAGCACAGGAGTTAATGATGCAAGATTTACTGAGCGAATTAGATGACCGCGTATTATACATCACGTTTAATCGCGTCGAAAAACACAACGCATTTGACGACACCCTCTTGCATGCGCTGCAAGAGGTATTGGACGATGCTGAAACAAATGAACGCGTCCGCGTGATCGTTTTAAAAGCCAATGGCCCTCATTTTTCAGCAGGAGCAGATGTAGCCTGGATGCAACGCATGATCACGCTATCTGAAGCAGACAATCGAGCAGACGCCACTATCCTTGCTCGAGTTATATACACGTTGTATAAAAGTAGCAAGCCCACGCTGGCCATGGTCCAAGGCGCCGCCTTGGGTGGAGGAGCCGGTCTCGTTGCCGCATGTGACATTGCTATTGCCGCCGACTCAGCGCATTTTTGTTTTTCTGAAGTAAAATTAGGATTGATCCCTGCCGTCATTAGTCCTTATGTTATTCGAGCCATCGGTGAACGTGCGGCGACATGGTTATTTATGAGTGCCGAGCCATTTGATGCACAGCGTGCGCTGAGTCTTCAACTCGTGCATCACTGCGTTCCGGAAAACACCCTGTTACTCACCACACAGAACTATGCAAAAAAACTGAGTAAGCTCGCACCAGGCGCTTTGTGTGCATCAAAAGCACTCGTGCGCGACGTCGCCGGACGAGCGATCGACGACACCCTGCAAGCATTGACCGCCACCAAAATAGCGCATCAACGCGTGTCTGCTGAGGGGCAACGAGGCCTCCGCGCTTTTCTTAACAAAGAACCACTGGATTGGAATTAAGGCCGCTTATGTTTACCAAAATATTAATTGCGAATCGTGGTGAGATTGCTTGTCGAATTATCAAAACCGCGCGTCGATTGGGCATTAAAACCGTCGCAATTTACTCTTCGGTCGATAGGCACAGCCTGCATGTCACACTTGCCGAGGAGGCCTTTTGTGTCGGGGAACCAACTGCCTCAAAAAGCTACCTCAACATCGATGCCATCATCGCGGCGGCACGTGCGAGCGGCTCAGAAGCGATTCACCCAGGATATGGTTTTTTATCTGAAAATTCCCATTTCGCACGCGCCTGTCACGCCGCAGGAGTCACCTTCATCGGACCCTCGGTGAACGCAATGGACGTCATGGCATCTAAACAATTAGCCAAACAATTACTCGAAAAAACCGGCGTCCCCCTCACTCCTGGCTACCATGGTGACGATCAGTCCGACACGCGCTTGTTAGACGAAGCACGGCGCTTAGGTTTTCCCGTGCTTCTAAAAGCCGCGCTAGGTGGCGGGGGAAAAGGCATGCGCGCGGTGCATGAAGACAGCCATTTTAACGACGCACTGACCAGTGCGCGGCGCGAGGCACGCGCATGCTTTGCCGATGACACCATGCTGCTTGAAAAATTAATCCTCAACCCACGTCATGTTGAAATACAGTTGATGGCAGATAACCACGGGCACGTGGTTCACGTGTTTGATCGTGATTGCTCCATCCAACGGCGGCATCAAAAAATCATCGAGGAAGCACCCGCCCCGAACCTTCCCGAGTCGCTTCGATTAGGACTCCACCAGGCGGCCATCGCCGTCGCGCGGGCCATCCATTATCGCGGTGCCGGCACCGTGGAGTTTTTAGTTGAAGACAACCAACACTTTTATTTCATGGAGATGAACACGCGCTTGCAAGTGGAGCATCCCGTCACAGAAATGATAACAGGCCTTGATTTAGTGGAGTGGCAATTACGCATTGCTGCAAATGAACCACTGCCCTTGACACAAAGCGTCATTCAAGCAACAGGCCACGCCATTGAGTGCCGAGTGTATGCTGAAGATCCAGACCATGGCTTTGTGCCCTCCATGGGGCAATTGCACGGCTTAAACGAACCGGTGCTCGATGGCGTTCGCATTGACAGTGGGGTTGTTTGTGGCGATATCATCTCCCGGTATTATGACCCCATGTTTGCAAAAATAATCGCGTGGGGACACTCGCGCGAGCAAGCGGTCTTGCGTATGCAACAAGCCCTTCGGCAGTATCTCGTCGGCGGTGTCAAAACAAACCTGCCCTTTTTGCAAGCGATCTTAGCTCACCCCGCTTTTGTTGGTGCTGAATTAAGCACCGATTTTTTAACGTTGGTGCCCATTAAGCCGGTGAGACCGAATGAACACCATGCCCTGATGATGGCCGCAAGCGTCGACTACCTTTGTAGCAATTCGCCCCTGGAGCCGGTTCTTGCTGATACGTTCGGATGGCAAATGCACCTCCGGAGCCAGTGGTCTCCATGCTATAATATAGCCGGCACTGAGCACCATTTAGCGGTCACTCCCCTCACACGCCATGCGTTCATAATGCAGCAAAACGACACGATGACCACCCTCCACGTCGCCCAAAAAGGCAAGCTCGTGTCCGTGGATAATGGCACGCAATGCATTCAATCACGCGTTGAGTCACACGATGACACCTTCATCGTCTATACCGAAACAGGCCCTGTCACCGTGGTTCGCCACGCGTACCAGGTCACCCTGTCCACAAAAAATCATGCGGCCAACCAACTCACCGCCCCCATGCCGGCGACTATCGTCGCTTTATTGAAAAAAACGGGAGACACGGTGTGCGCAGGTGAGGGATTGATTGTCCTCGAGGCCATGAAAATGGAACACACGGTGCATGCGCCCGCCGATGGCGTGCTGGTCGAGCTGTTTTATCCCCTTGGCGCACAGGTCGATGAGGGCGCGCTTCTCGCTGCCATCGAGTCTTCCGGTAACGAGAAAGGTTGACCCCATGCCGAAGTCCAACCACGTCACGATTATTGAGGTAGGCCCACGAGATGGGTTACAAAACGAACCTTCATTTGTGCCAACAAAAAAGAAAGTTGAACTCATTAATTTACTAAGCCACAGTGGGTTGCAACACATTGAAGTAACCAGTTTTGTGTCCGCTAAGTCTATTGCTCAATTGGCTGACAATGCCCTGGTTTTTCAAGCGATTGAAAAGCCTCCTGGCGTGCATTTTTCAGCACTCGTCCCTAACGAGCAAGGGATGCAGCAAGCACTGTCTGCCGGCGTAACCAACATCGCTATTTTTACTGCCGCCAGTGAATCGTTCAATCAGCGAAACATTCATTGCTCCATCGCACAAAGCATCACACGCTTTGAACCCGTGATGGAACTTGCTAAAGCGCATGCCATACACGTTCGCGCTTATGTTTCCTGTGTTCTCGGCTGTCCTTATGAGGGATCGATAGAGCCCACACAGGTCGTCGACGTCACGCGCCAATTGATAGCCTTAGGCGTTGATGAGGTAAGCTTTGGTGACACCATCGGCGTCGGCACGCCTAAGCAAACGAAAGCCTTAATTTTAGCACTAAGGCACCTACTCCCCTTGTCCCAAATAGCCATGCATTTTCATGATACCTATGGGCAAGCCATTGCCAA
>CANISA010000052.1 GCA_947470005.1 Legionellaceae bacterium
CTCGTTGTACATGTGCCCGGTCCATTTGGGTAGCCAATAATAAGTGCCTGCAAATAACGCAAAGATGACGCCTGGGACAAGAACGTAGTGGAAATGGCCTACGACGAAATAGGTGTCTTGGTATTGGTAGTCTGCTGGAACCAGCGCTAACATCAGGCCGGTAAATCCGCCGATCGTGAACAGAAGAACAAACGCGATAGCAAAGAGCATCGGGGTTTCGAAGGTTATCGAGCCTTTGAACATGGTGGAAATCCAGTTAAACACCTTGATACCCGTGGGCACGGCAATTATCATGGTTGTGTACATGAAAAAAAGTTCGGCGCCTAGAGGAACGCCCGTGGTGAACATGTGGTGAACCCAAACAACAAAGGAGAGGAGCGCAATGCTTGCCGTTGCATAGACCATAGCAGGGTAGCCAAACAGACGTTTTCGACTAAATGTTGGGATCACTTCAGAAATGACACCGAAGGCGGGGAGGACCAAAACATACACTTCGGGGTGGCCAAAAAACCAGAAAATATGTTGAAATAAGATGGGGTCTCCACCGCCTGCTGCGTTAAAAAAGCTGGTTCCAAAGTGCCTGTCAGCAAGCATCATGGTGACGGCGCCGGCTAACACCGGCATGATGGCGATTAACAAAAAAGCGGTGATAAGCCACGTCCAAACAAACATGGGCATTTTCATGAGCGTCATGCCAGGTGCGCGCATGTTGAGGATCGTCGCGATGATGTTGATTGAGCCCATGATGGATGAGAGCCCCATCATGTGTATCGAGAAAATCATGAAATCCGTGCTGGGTGGTGCATATTGGGTTGAAAGCGGCGCATACATGGTCCAACCAAAGTTAGGGCCGCCACCACGGTGAAAGAGCGTAGAGCCAAGTAAAGCAAAGGCAAAAGGTAAAATCCAAAAACTCCAGTTATTGAGACGGGGCAGCGCCATGTCTGGTGCACCAATCATCATGGGAATTTGCCAATTCGCCATGCCCGTAAAGGCAGGCATGACCACACCAAAAAGCATGATTAGTCCATGCAGGGTCGTCATTTGGTTAAAGAAGTTTGGGTCCACAAAACGGTGCCCTGGCTGGAACAGTTCAGCGCGAATGACCAGCGCCATGGAACCTGCAATAAAAAAGCTGGTGATAGCAAGCCAAAGGTACAAGGTGCCAATGTCTTTATGGTTGGTGGTAAAAAGCCAGCGCTTAACGAAGCCCATGACGCCACTGCCTTGATCTGGACCGTGATCGTCATGGGTTAATTCGTGCCCTATTGTTTGATTCATCGTAAACCTCCCGCGCGTGCTTTGATAACCCGTTTGGGTTGTTGTTGATGGCTTTGGCGTACGAGGGCCACGTCACCGGGCTGGACCTCGTCGTCGGTGTTATTGTTCCAGGCGTTGCGCTCGTACGTCACAATGGCGGCGATTTCCTCGTCAGTTAACTGCGCGCCATACGGTTGCATGGCGGAGCCAGGAACGCCCTGTAAAATCAGATCAATGTGCCTTGAGATGGGGTGACCTACTGCAATGGAGCTGCCTTTCAGCGGGGGGTACAGCGGAGGGATCCCTTGGCCATTGAGTTGATGGCAGGCCGAACAAACCGTTTCATATTTTTCTTTGCCAAGGGTCATTAAGTCACCCCGAGACATAGCACCCTTTGGAGCGGATACGTCGGGCAGGGATTGCTTGACCTGCTGTGCCACCCATTGCGTGAATTCTTCATCACTGACCGCACGCACAACAATGGGCATGAAACCATGGTTTATTCCACACAGTTCGGCACATTGCCCCCGATAGATGCCTGGCTTTTCGATGCGCGCCCAGGCCTCATGCATGAAACCTGGGATGGCATCACGTTTCACGCCAAGCTCAGGTACCCACCACGAGTGAATGACGTCGTTCGAGGTGACAAGGAAGCGAATTTTTTTGTTAATCGGGACCACGACGGGGTTATCCACTTCGAGCAGATACCACGGGTTTTTAGCCTGTTGATTTTGAATTTGAGCATAGGGTGTTGAGAGCATGCTGAAGTAGCTAATGCCTTGATCCATGTAGAGGTATTGCCATTTCCATTGATAGCCGACCACTTTAATGGTCACATCAGCATCTGAGCTGTCCTCCATTCGTATTAAAACTTGGGTCGCGGGAATGGCAAGTCCTACTAAAATTAAAAAAGGAATGATCGACCAGAAGATTTCAAGGTGTATATTTTCATGAAACGTAGCAGGAGCATGTCCTTTTGATTTGCGATGGTGAAACAAGGAATAAAACATCACGCCAAAGACCACCACACCAATGATGGCGCAGATGAGTATGGCTATCATGTGCAAATGATACATGTCGTGGCTGAGGGGAGTGACTCCTTTGTACATGTTCATCTGCCAAGGGTCCACGGCCGCCATGGCGGATTGACCCATGCCGCAAGCGAGCAAGCCGATGGTTGTTTTAAAGGCCTTTAATTTAGTTAACATCCTCGTCCCTTACCTGATGAGCATTCTCTTCGACTCGTTTTGGCTGCATGTCGAGCCACTGCGAGCGTGAGAGTGATTCGTTTAAGATATAATCCACTGCTGCACGGATGTCATTGTCCGAGCAGGTCACACAGGCCCCTTTTACGGGCATGCTATTGTAGCCGTTGATGGCGTTGCGATAAAGGCCTGCTAAGTCACTATCCTTTAAGCGTGAAAACCAAGATGGAGCACTACCGATCAAGGGAGCTGTCATTTCTCCATTTTGATGACAAAGAATGCATGCTTGACGGTACACTTGTTTTCCTCGGAAGAGGGTAGGAGGCTTGTCTGATGGCTTGAGGCTGTGTGGATCGCGCGTGGTTACTGTTTTGAGGTAAGTGGTTATGGCTAAGCGATCGTCATCAGTCATGTACATCAAACTGTTATGGTTTACTTCAGCCATGGGGCCGGCAACAGGGCCTGCGTGGTTAATGAGTTCATTGTTCATAAAAACGCGGTTCACTTCGTCGTCAGTTGCGGATTGTAGGCCGTCTCGAGTGATGTTGGGCGCCCAGTATCCATCAATGAATCCGCCGGTTAAATAAAGCTGTGTTTGATTTGATCCTAGCGCGTTGAGTGGTGTGTGACACATGCTACAGTGTCCGAGGCCATCGACGATATATCTCCCTCGGTTCCATTCAGGGGAGTGCGTCGGGTCAGGGCGGATGCGGTCGTTCCCGAAAAAGAACAACAGCTTCCATCCAAAAAATGCAGCTCGAGCGCCTGGTATATTGAAAGGAAAAGGCATGGGTTTATTTTTTGATTCAACGGCAGGAATGCCCATGAGGTAAGCATAAATGTCTCGATTATCTTCATCGGTTATGTTGGAGAAGTAGACAAAAGGAAATCCTGCAAATAAATTATGCCCTTGAGCGTTGATTCCTTCGTTCATTGTCCGAATAAAATCGTGTTCCGTCCATGTGCCAATCCCGGTTTTTTTATCGGGAGTGATGTTGGGTGTGTAAAAAGTTCCAAAAGGCGTATTCATGGGTAAGCCGCCGGCAAAGGGTGCACCTCCAAGTTCGGTATTGGTGTGACAGGCGATGCAGTCCCCCATTTTTACTAAGTATTCGCCGCGCTTGATGGCTGCGGCTTGTTTGTCGTTAGCCGCTTGTGTTGGGGGGTAAGTGGGGTAAGTTGCAGAGGTTGGCGGGGGGGTTATTGGTGTGGTTGTTGGTGTGGTCGGTATGACGCCACGTTCCGCAGCAAACAGGGCTGTCGGCATGGTCAGTGTCGCCAAGAAAAAAAACAAAATAAATCGGTTGGTTTTATACAAAGAGCTCACGCTCCCTCCTTTAGCCACAACGTTCAATCCACCAAATGCAGAATTTTATACGTTGGTGGGGGTAACATGCAATTGTAACCATGCATTTATTAGAAAAAGATAACATTCTTGCGTTTTTCTGGAACTTCATCTATGGTAAGTCGTTGTGCACTCGATTTGAGGCCAGAGGGACGATGGTTATGTGGATGCGCGGATTGTCATTGATAGTACTGGTTTTTATCTTTGGGAGTGGTTTTTCCCTGGATAAGGCTAATGCGGTTACGCCATCCATTGAGCCGACACATCGTACGGTAGCGCTACCTTCCTTTGACCATGTTTATGTGGCCGCGCCAGTGAAGCTGAACATTTCTCCCGGCCATGATCGCTCTCAAGTCATGCTGCGTGGGGATGCACGGGATTTAGCGCGCATCAATGCCGACGTGAAAGAAGGGGTTTTGTACATTACGTGGGTTAAAACGCGTGCTCACGTTGGCCAACAATACCACCCTTATGGTGAAGTGAATGTCGATGTTGAGACAAAAACGACGCCAGGTGTGACGTATCGTGGAAAAGGCACCGTCCAAAGTAAAGCAGAGAAAGCAGTGGGTCTCCCACCAGAACATATTTATAGTCCTGTCGCGACAGCGCCGCCTGAACCTGCGCACCGCACCCCGTCGGCTGCCCCAATTTATGTTGCGGCACCCATGAAAATAAATGTCGCAAAAAGCCATCCTCATGTTGGTCGTCAATACCAGCCTTCCCATAATCCCGATCCTTATCGGGCCAACGAGGTGAGAACGGTTGCTCATTCGGAATTTAAGCAGCGCACCGATTCGTATCCTTTCTTTGATCATGTGTATGTGGATGCGCCAGCAAATGTGACGCTTCATACGGGCCACCAACGATCTCACGTCACGTTGCAAGGCGAGATAAGTGATTTAGAGCAGATCCATACTGAAGTTAAAGACGGGGTTTTGTACGTGACGTTAGGTCAAAATCATGCTCAGGTGGTGAAGCCACACCTGCATTATGGAAACGTGAAGATCACTATTGAGACTCAAACCTTGCGCGGTTTGACGTATCGTGGAAAAGGCACGGTTATCGCTCATGGGATTCGGACACGAGATATGGATGTGTGGATTAAAAATTCGAAAGAAACCCTTTTGGATGGTCATATTGACTTAAACAAGCTCACCGTGATTGGAGGCGGGTATACAAAAATCAGCGGAATCACGAGTCAAAACATAGACATTAACTTAGTAGGAACCTCCACGAAAGGCAAGACTTACTTGGATGGGCAAATTAATATACATAAATTGACCGTGAGTGGGCAAGGGTATACACAGATCAGCGGAGTAAGCAGCCAAAACTTAGCGGTTAAATTAATTGGAAAGCCCAAGGTTCAATTAACCGGAATGGCAACCATGACGTCATTGGATATGAAGGGCAAAGGGATGTTTAGTTTTTATTGGGTTAAAAGTAATGCCCTTATTGTTCGAGCGCGACAAGGAGCCCGTATTCAATTGGCCGGGGTTACTGATTTGCTGGATGTAGAGCTTTGGGGAGCCTCACGCTTTAATGGACGCTACCTTCGCGCCACGCGGACGTTTGTGAAAACGCATGATCATGCATTAGCTGAATTGATAACAACAAGTCGCCAACATACCCTAGCGCTCGATGCCAGCGATATTTATTTCTACAATCTCTCACCGTATCGCACCGATTATATGGCGCAGAATGGGGCTGTACTCGATATGCGAGACTGGGAACTTGAGATGGCACAAGAGTACACTGACTATAATAAGTAAAGATGCTTATGGTGAGTTTACACAGCGAATAATCGCGTCAACGTCGTTATCCAGCGGTAATACATGCGCTGAATTTGTTAACCAGTGGGTCGTTGTGTTTGATAAAGCACCCACGCATGATGCGACCTTGGCTACGTCAACAACGTTATCATAGCGGCCTAAAAAAAGCTCAATGGGGCACGCTGGCGGCGTGAACGTGAAGGTGTCAATCAGCGTTAGTATTTCAATGATGGTGCTCACCGGGAGTTGACGGTAGGTGAGCTCAGCGTGTGCGGTCGAGCGCAGGTTGCCTGCACGGTTTCGAATCTGTTTTAAGCCTAACCGTTGGAGCGCATGAGCGCAGATGAGGGAAATTTTGACGTGAGTTCGGAGCGCAAGAGCCGGCGCGAGCAAGTACAGGTGATGAATTGGAAATTTTTTCGCCAAATGACAGGCAAGTAAGCCACCCAGTGACAGCCCCATCACATCCACCGTCTCGTAGTGCTGAAGCAGCGCTTCACAGGCGGACTCGACTGCTGTAATCCAATCGCACGCGTTGACCTGAGCAAACGCGTCTAAGTTGGTTCCGTGTCCCGGTAACACAGGGCACACCAGCGCATCGTAGCCCGTAAGTGCGGGCAGCATGAGCCGATACACCGCTGGCGAAGAACCAAACCCGTGGAGCAGTAGTAACGCGCGTTTGAGTCCCTTGCCTTGAATCTTGACAGAAGCTAGACGGTCCGCGTGTTCGCTCAGTAGTATTTCTCGTTGTTGTCCACGCCATAGGTAGCTAAAGTCGTTTGTATTGATTGGGTTCACAGGCCTCTCCTCAGCGAGGTTGGGATTGACTCTAGTTTAAACCTTAGCAGAATATTGACAAGTATCCACAACGTATGTGATAGTGCATGTGCGAGGTTGGACTTGCTATGTGTCATTCCACTGGGTCAATTGGCGACACACTGATTGGCCCTTTCTACTATAAATTTGCACGTAGCAACAATCGTGTTGCATCATCGGTTAGTATCGGTTTACTAAAATAGTACCCTTGAATGAACGTGCAGCCAAGATTGCGTAAGATATTCACCTGCTGTACAACCTCAATCCCTTCAGCGATGACTCGAATTCCTAATTTTTTTGCGATCGTTAAGATAGCACGAACGATGGCGATCATTAAAATTACCAGGTATGGTCTTTTGTTCTAGCTCTTAAAGAGCATAACCAATAAAAGAAGATACCCGGTGAGTAATTTTACGATAAGCAGTGGTTTTTGATTCTAGTATTAGATTATTCGATATCGCCCATCCATTTCAAACCAAAGTAAAGACCTTGGATCCCAAAATTTGTGTATTGGTTGGTCAGTGATTGAGGTGTGTTAATACTGATGATTGGATTAAAGTAATTAACCCATAACCATCCCGCGTCAGCCATTAATTTACCGTAGGATGTTGGGTAAGCGTAACTAATCCCCAGTTTACCATCCACTTCAGGGACGACCACTTCTCGACTGTAATTTAGAGAGATAACCGTATCGCCAAGAAATTCACTTTTTGCTGTGCCTGCCAATAACCCTAAGGCAGCTTTTACATAAAAATTAAACCCAGCATCCCAAGCATAACCTATATCCGCACCCAAACGAGGACCAAACCCATTATAAGAAACATTAGCGGATAAGCGTTCATTGTTGCTCTGTTTTTGTCCAAAAGCAGCAAAAGATCCATTAACAATATAAGAAGTTTGGTTTGCGACACGTGAATACTGGGTGCCGCCATGTATCCGTAAGGACTTATGTATTCCTATATCTAAGGTTTGTCCATATTCAATATTGACTTGATCCCACTGTGGATTTACAGATGCGTAATTAGAATTATAAGTGGCATTGATCGTAGTGGATGGAGTCGGATAGGTATAATTTAACTCCTGGTGTCCATAGGTTTTATTGTTATTTGCACGGTAATGGTACCAGTTTATATCTAAATCATTACTCGTACCGAAATGATAGGCTCCTTCTAATTTAAAACCCCAACTCCAAGGGTCGTCAACGCCTAAGGAAACACTTGATCCATTAGCATTCATTTTGGCACTGCCCTGATAAACACTCGAATTAGCTTGCAAATAAAGGGCTTGTCCGGACAGGTCCCATGCACTATGTTTACAGGAAGCAACGGCTGGCTCTGTTTCGCAAACAGCACCCATAGTGCCTGCTATCGACAATGGAGAAATTAGGCATAATGCAGTAATCATT
Organism: Legionellaceae bacterium; assembly: GCA_947470005.1. GTDB lineage: Bacteria > Pseudomonadota > Gammaproteobacteria > Legionellales > Legionellaceae > JAGVJT01. The sequence goes on from CANISA010000052.1 coordinate 7,801, forward strand.
GAATTTTTGGAACGCATACAACACTCCTTGTTTATAATTTTTTCATGAAACCATGATTCATGGTAGTCGCGAAGGGATAACCTCCAGGGTAGGTTATTGATTGCCATTATCAATAAATAAATAATGGTTGTCTAGTGCTATGCTACCTATGGTCTCTATGTGGAAGCCGCTAGGCGTGAAAAACGTTTCAAAAATTGGTGTAGACAATGGAAATTAAATTTAATCGAGGAATTCAATCCCATGTGGCGCGATTTATATGAAGAGATCTGTTCCTGATAGGAGGATTTCCTGGATGCTGCGGAAGGGGGATCAAATGTCAACAAACCCTAAGGAGACAGCCGTGGATACCATAAATGCAGGCCTTTATTTTGAGCACGCGGTATGTTATATTTGCATTCTTTAATAATAAAGAGCACTATGGTATGAATGATTTAGAATTGCAAATAGGAGATCTTGTATATTTTCTTGCAATAAATGGTGTTCCTGAGCACATTGCTTTGTATGCAAATCATAAAGACGGTATTCCTTATGTGATTCACGCGACTGGCCATCCGTATCATGCCGTGATGTTGACGCGTTTAAGTTCACCTGACTATAATTGTAATTATCGAGTAATGAGACCATTGAATAAAAATCTAGCATATGTTGCTACTGGTATTTTGTTTCGATGGGTTGAACATCAGATTCCGTTTGCTACAATAGAAAAACGTGATGCAATATGCAATTATTTAGATGATATAGGAGGTTGGTTAGACAATCCAGATCTGAGCGCGATAGGTAGGATTCAAGAATCTTATGGTCAAGAAACTTATGTTTCTA
>CANISA010000053.1 GCA_947470005.1 Legionellaceae bacterium
GAACTTGCAAAATTCAAAAATGGGAGTGATTTTATAAGGTGCTGAAGCTTTTTTGAAAACGATCGGCAACCTATTGTTTTTATGATCAAATTCACTTGCAAAAACAGTCTACAGTCACGCGACAACCCGGCAACTGTTAGACCAACTGCAAAGCGATATACGGTTGCGTCGCATCTGTGGTTGGGAGAAAGCGCGTGATGTCCCTGATGAGTGGACTTTTTCTCGTGCCTTTGCTGAATTTTCGGCAGTTGAGTTGCCAACAAAGGTCCATGAGGCACTCATTATTGAATTTCAGGCTGAACGGGGAACAAAAAATGGACTGATAGAGTAAATAACGTTTTTTGTTAGCTGGATGAATTTTTAAAAAAATATCAAAAGCAACTACTGATTAATTTTTCTACAATTTTGCAAGAGGCTCGATGATCAGAATATTACTGGAGCAATATACCGAGCATTACCGTTGATGAGCGCGTAAGTGAGGTATTATTGTCACTCAGCGCACGAATGCTTCTTTTTAAACCGTAGCCACACATCCCCAGGTCGAACACCAGGCCAGTTTTTTTAATCGCCGATCTTGCTTTAATACGTCCAGCAAGGGGGTAATTTTCGGACCGTTATACGCCAGGACCACCAGGTTGGCGGTGCCTCGTACGGGAAGGAGGACCGTGCATTGTGGGAAATGCTGTCGGATGAGCTGGAGTATGGGCCATTGCTCGTGTAAATTGGCTAAATTCACAGCCAGTACGCCTCCGGGCAATAAGCGTCGTTGACACGCCTCAAAAAAATCAGCAGTGTTGCAATGCGCGGGAAAGGAATGGGCATCGAAGAGGTCAATCATCAGGTGTTGATACTGTTCCTCATGGTGTTGCACAAATAAGTGGGCATCTTGATGAATGATGGTTAAATGCTTGAGTTGCGTTGTCATAAAAAAAGAACTGGCAATGTCAATGACCTCTTGGCTACTTTCCACCGCCGTGAATCCTGCATTGCCCATGGTCGGGGCTAAGGCATGCGCAATATTGGCGCCTCCTAGGCCTAATAGGCACGATGCCCCGGGCAGTGCGGTTGCGGCCAATGTCAACGGGCGAATGTAGGGCAGCCCAGCCCGCTCGGGATGACGGCGATGGATGAGCGTTTGCAGTGCGTTGCTGCCCAGCGTCAGCCAGCGATAGGTCATATTCTGATGAACACGCGCGCCGTGTGTCCCGTGATGAATGCATCGCCCAGCGATTGTTTTCCAGTACATTGAGAAACCTATGAGCGGTCATGGCGCATTTTAGCACCCGCTCATCTAAATAATAAGCAGCATTCACATGAGGTTTTTGACATGAGTGAAAGAGAAGTCGATGTGAGCGAGACCGTGGTTGTGCCGCTGACGCGTTCAAATGCAGATGTTGTGTTGACCGCGAAAGGGGTGTCAACGTGTATTTGTTTGATGGTGAGGGGGCGCATGGGGAGCGCGCAATCGAGGGAGAACTATCTTCGTTTTTAGCTCGAGTTGTTAGCATATTAATCATAATGGTATATAATTAGATTAACAACAAAGACAGGAGTGATATCGTGGGGGAGATCGAGAAAGCGAAGCAAGAGTCTTTAGAACTGCTGGCTGCTCTAAAGAAGACGTCTAAGGATATGGCAGATAAGAAGGAAAGCGCGAAACTCATGAAGTACTATGACCAGATGGGATGGGCTAGGGTAGAACTGGATGATATACGAAGCAAGAGCTTCATGACTGCAGAAGACACCTTAGCCGGGTATAAGGCATTTAATGACGTGATGAAGAATAGGAGCGATCCAGTGGCATTACAAAAATTGAAGCAGTATAAGACGTACAGGCTGGATCAAATAATATGTGGAAATAGAATAGAAGGGGCTGAGAAAAAGAACAAGGGCTATGTGTATGGGGTGTCTAGCGCAGCTGAAAAAGTAGTGATTGATCAGGCAAAGGTAGTTAGATCTTCAATCATAAACGATAACGGGATGAGCGTCGCTGAGAAGACTGAAGCATTACAGGCAGTCAATGGCGCGCTAGAACTGCCGCGATCGCAGGAAAAAGCAGCGAATTTACAAGCGCTTGCGGAAAAGCGAGGGATTCCTCCTGTTGCGGACACAAATGCTCCTCCAGCCAAACCCTGGATCACCTGGACACAGGTGGGAAAATTGGCTGCGGCGATTGCTCTTGGTGTTCTTGTTGCAGCCTGTTTCGTGCCCCCTTTAGGTCCGATCCTCGCGGTGGGTTTAGCGGTTGTTGCCCATTTAGCGGTTGGCCTGGGAGCCGCTTTGATGGCCGTTCCCTTTATTGCTTCGGCGGCCTCCGCCATAGCGATGGGCGCTGGTGTGGCGGCCTCCGCCATAGCGATGGGCGCTGGTGTGGCTGCTACGTGGGTGGCCACTCATGCCTCTACATGTATTTTTGCTGGGTTACTTGTCGGTGCTTACAACTACAAGGCTGTAGGAAAAGGGATGTACGAATTAGGGAGCGGGATGGTCGCTGGGGCATCGGCTGTTGGTAGCGGGATAGTCGCGGGCATGAGCAGCATGGCGGCCGCCCCGGGCGCTGCGATTGCTGCTGTTTCAGGCTGGATGGGCTATGATAAGGCTGTCGATAAATCGAAAGCTGTATCCGGTCGCCCTGAGCCTGTCATCGATCCGGCGAAGCCTAAACTCAGCGGTTCTTAGTCATTTTGCTTAGGTTGGCAATGGAAAAAACGCACGTAGTTTTTGGGCGAGGGGGCTCTCCTGGTATTCGTAGAGATGTGAGACCTCGTTTGCAAAGGGTTTAAATTGAACCGTACCTGTGTTGACATCATAGAGTGCACCCACGATGGCAATTTTTTGTTGTTCGGTCATGAGGCGTAAAATATCACTGCCTTCGTACAGATGGCGAAGTGTGTTGGCTATGTTTAATTGAGTGACGTGATCAACAAAGCTTGAGTTTTGACTGGTGCGGTCTGTGGCTGTTTCTGTTTCTGCGGTAATGGCAGGCGTAATTTTTGCAAGCAATTGAGTGAGGTGGCCATGCTCAATGCCATCGCACGCGGCCGCAATCGCACCACAACGGGTGTGCCCAAGGACCACAATCAATTTGGCGTCCATGAAGTGACACGCATATTCAATGCTGGCTAAGACATCGTCATTGACGACATTGCCTGCCACCCGCACACAGAAAAGATCGCCAAAACTCATGTCAAAAATGGTTTCAACAGGGACTCTCGAATCAATACAGCCTAAGATGATGGCGATCGGACGTTGCTGGGCTGCGGTTTGTCGGATGTCATTTTTAACACTGCGGTGAATGCGCCTGTCGTGCAGAAAACGCTGGTTTCCTTCTTTTAAGAGCAGCAAGACGTCATGGGGTGTCAACGTTGATTGGACATTGTAGGTGGTTACATTAATGAAATCGATGTAATTGTGAATATTATAGTGGTCTTTGAAACCGATTAAACTCAGCGAGATCTGTCGATGAGGTGCTTGCTCGGCTTTGAACTCTTTGATGAGCTGGATGATTTCTTTGTCAATGTAGTCCACGTAGCGTGCGTCAATGATGAGCTGTGATTTTTTCGGGATTGAATTTAATTCGGCAATGAGAGAGGCTTTATTTAAAAATGAAATCTGCTGAGGTAAAACCAAACGGTTAACAATCCCGTTTGGATTGGTTTCTTTAATGATATCCAAGCGCGCTTGGCTGTTTGATTTTAAAATAAAAAATAAACTAACAAAGAGCCCACTGAGAATCCCGGTCAGTAAATCAAGCGATACGATACCGATAAGCGTGGCAATAAAAGGTATAAATCGGTCCGGCCCTTGACGGTAGATGATTTTGTAAATGCGCGGACTGGTGAGTTTATAGCCGGTATAAATGAGAACGGCAGCAAGCGATGACAAAGGTATTCTGTTTAAGGCATGAGGCAGTAAAAGAATGGCACAGAGAATAAATACACCATGCAAAATGCTCGCAAATTTGGTTTTTGCACCAGTTTGAATATTAATTGAGGTACGTACAACCACGGACGTGATGGGCAGGCCTCCAATTAAACCCGACACCAAATTACCCATGCCTTGTGCGAAGAGCTCGCGATCTTTTGAGCAGTGGCGACGTTTTTTATCGAGCTTTTCTCCTGCTTGGATGTTCAGTAATGCCTCTAATGAAGCAACCACGGCAAGCACCACTGCATATAAATAAACACGAGGATTTGACCATGCGGACCACGCCGGAAATTGCAATTGCCCGATCAGTCCAAAAATGTCTGTTTTATGAGGAATGTTCACGAGTGCTGGCGTGTCTTGGGTTAGCGATGAGTTGGTGAGGCTAAACAGTTCATTTAAAAGAACGCCCAGAATAACAACCACCACGGTTCCTGGAAAAGGCTTTAACCAGGCACGCTTTGTTTTATCAAAATAGACGAGTACGGTTAACGAGAACAAGGAAATAATCGTAGCGCCTTGATTGATGTGAAATGATAATTCACGCAAAGGTTTTAAATTAAATCCTTCGGTTGAATCGAGCAGTTGCATTTTTAATTCAGACAGGTTGCTTGAATGCGTGAAGGCAAGGGGCAATTGTTTGACAATCAGCAAGATTCCAATGGCACAGAGCAAGCCTTGAATGACATTAGAAGGAACGTAGTCAGCAATAAAACCGGCGCGTAGACTGCCCATGATGATTTGCAATACGCCGGCGAACGTGAGTGCCAGTAAAAAGGTATTAAAATCCCCCAATTGAGCGATGGTGGCTAGAACAACGGCGGCCATGCCTGCAGCCGGCCCACTGACGCTTACGGGCGAACCACTGAAGGCTCCCACGATGATCCCGCCAATTATGCCACTTAAAATGCCAGAAAACAGAGGAGCACCTGACGCGATAGCAATCCCTAGGCAGAGAGGAATGGCCACAAGAAAGACAACCAGAGCAGCAATTAAATCAAATTTAAGATTACGTCGTTGATAAATGCGTAGCTTTCGAAAAGAAGTGTCCAAGAATTCAGTCATGTTGTATTGCCTCTTGAGTAATCGTGAGTCGTTACTGTCCTTGAATAAGTAATGCGATTGTATACCAAATGAGATGAATTGTTAATACGCATGTTTGCTATAGGTATAGACCATTATATAGATTGAAATGTCTGTGAATCAATGATTTTTTGTTTTTCCCCTTGAAACTGGCGCGCTTGCCCCCATATGCCATTCATCAGCATAATATGTCGCTCTGTTGAGTCATATTACGCGATTAGTCAGAGGATACTCTGAATGTAAAATAGGTAAGGTGTTCACTTAATCAGGAGAAAGCAAGTATGAAAATTCGTCCTTTACATGATCGTGTTGTAGTTCGTCGTATGGAAGAAGAGCGTACCACTGCGGGTGGTATTGTTATTCCAGATAGTGCTGCAGAAAAGCCTATGCGCGGTGAAGTTATTGCAATTGGCGGCGGCAAAATTTTAGACAATGGTGATGCACGTGCGCTGGCTGTTAAAGTGGGCGACAAAGTGCTGTTCGGTAAATACTCTGGCACAGAATTTAAAATCAATGCTGAAGAATTGGTTGTGATGCGTGAAGATGACATCATGGCGATTATTGACGAGAAATAATTCTATTATTGAAGGAGATAATGACGATGGCTAAAGAATTACGTTTTGGTGATGAAGCTCGCCAACAAATGCTTGCCGGTGTGAATGCGTTGGCAAATGCGGTTCAAGTGACCATGGGTCCACGTGGACGTAATGTTGTTCTCGAACGATCTTACGGTGCACCTATTGTAACTAAAGATGGTGTGTCTGTTGCGAAAGAGATTGAATTTGAAGATCGCTTTAAGAACATGGGCGCACAAATGGTTAAAGAAGTCGCTTCTAAGACTTCTGATACAGCAGGCGATGGCACGACGACAGCGACTGTATTAGCGCGCGCTATTCTGGTTGAAGGCCATAAAGCGGTTGCTGCAGGCATGAACCCGATGGATCTGAAACGCGGTATCGACAAAGCCGTGGCTGCTGTTATTGCACAATTGAAAGACATGTCTAAGCCGTGCAAAGACGGAAAAGCAATTGCTCAAGTGGGTTCTATTTCTGCTAACTCGGATGAAGCGATTGGTTCTATCATTGCTTCAGCGATGGAAAAAGTGGGTAAAGAAGGCGTGATTACTGTTGAAGACGGTAATGGCTTGGACAATGAATTGTCTGTGGTTGAAGGCATGCAATTTGACCGTGGTTACATTTCTCCTTACTTCATCAACAATCAACAAAGCATGACGACAGAGCTTGAGCACCCGTTCATTCTGTTGGTTGACAAGAAAATCACAAATATTCGTGATATGTTGGCTGTGTTAGAAGGCGTTGCGAAGTCAGGTCGTCCATTGCTTATTATTGCTGAAGACGTTGAAGGCGAAGCGTTGGCTACTTTGGTTGTTAACAACATGCGTGGCATTGTTAAAGTATGTGCCGTTAAAGCGCCTGGTTTTGGCGATCGTCGTAAAGCCATGTTGCAAGACATTGCGATTTTGACAAGTGGTCAAGTGATTTCTGAAGAAATCGGTAAGAGCTTAGAAAGCGCTTCACTGGAAGATTTGGGTGTTGCAAAACGTGTCATCATCACGAAAGAAAACACCACGATTATTGATGGTGAAGGCAAAGCAAAAGACATCACTGCCCGCATTACTCAAATTCGTGCACAAATGGAAGAAACGTCATCTGATTATGACCGTGAAAAACTGCAAGAGCGCGTAGCCAAATTGGCCGGTGGCGTTGCTGTGATCAAGGTTGGTGCCGCAACTGAAGTTGAAATGAAAGAGAAGAAAGCGCGTGTTGAAGATGCATTGCATGCTACGCGTGCAGCGGTTGAAGAAGGCATCGTTGCCGGCGGCGGCGTTGCGTTGATTCGTGCTCAAAAAGCGCTTTCTGGCTTGAAAGGCGACAACCATGATCAAAACATGGGAATCGACATTCTACGTCGTGCGATTGAATCTCCTTTGCGTCAAATCGTGATCAACTCAGGTTATGAAGCATCAGTTGTCGTGAATAAAATCGCAGAAAACAAAGGAAACTTTGGTTTCAACGCGGCGACAGGTGAGTACGGTGACATGGTTGAGATGGGTATCTTAGATCCAACTAAAGTTACACGTATGGCTCTGCAAAATGCAGCGTCTGTTGCAAGCTTGATGCTGACTACAGAGTGCATGGTTGCTGACATGCCGAAGAAAGATGAAGGTGGTTCTGCTGGTGGAGACATGGGCGGAATGGGCGGTATGGGTGGCATGGGCGGAATGATGTAATCATTCGTCTATGTACTCTCTTTAAAAACCCGCCGTTTGGCGGGTTTTTTTTTACCGTCTATCTGCTATCATCTATGCCTAATCGGTAAATTTATCAGGGAGATTGGCATGCGTGATCAGATCATCAGTAAGTTAACGATTCTCTTGGCAGATACATATGCCTTATACCTTAAAACGCAAAATTACCATTGGCACGTGATAGGGCCGCAGTTTAGAACACTGCATGAGCTCTTTGAAACACAATACCGTGAGTTAGCCGAAGCCGTTGACCAGGTCGCCGAGCGCATCCGTATCATGGGGCACCAGGCTCCCGCGACATTTAGCGAGTATCAACGATTAAAGACGATTCAAGATGGGCATTCAGACGCAAGTGCAAACCAAATGCTACTGGACCTCGCTCATGATCACACTGCCTTATTGCAAGACCTCAATCAAGCGCTAAAGCTTGCACAACAAGAAAATGATGAAGGCACAGCGACGCTGTTAGCCGATCGAATCGGCGCACATGAAAAAATGCGTTGGATATTAAGTGTGTCGTGCGAACAACTTTAGGCTGAGTGAGCCGGCATCACTGGGGTGGGTGTAGCTCATGATGCTCAACGAGGTTTTCTTTGAGATCCTCGAGCTTTCCGGATAGCTCGGTGAAGAGCTTCGTCGTGAGTTGAAACCCTCTGGCTAGATCTTTATTGCCCTCAAATTTAAACTCATGCATTTCTAAATTACGGTGAAGCTGATTTTTCGCCATATGAAGAATACGCTCGCAATTACGGGCCTGATCTTTTACCATCAAGGTGTCTTCTGTGCTAATTTCAACCAAGTCGCTGAGCGCTTCCTTGAGTGAACCCAGCTGATTAACGTAGAGACCGATTAAATGCTCTGCTTGAGTAAGTTGTTGCTCATAATTTTCATTTTTTATAGACTCGAAGGATTCATAATAATCAGCCACAATGTTCTCCTCAAAAAGGGCTAGACATTGAATGCATACTTAAACACAACATTCTCTCTCCATCATGATGACTATAGCAGATGATTAGAACAAAATGGGTTCAGAAGGGGAATCCTTTTTGTGCTGCCGGCTCTGAAATACACTGAAATACACTGAAAATATCGCCCTTTCAACCACGAAGTGCAACAGTGGTTAAACACTAAGCTACAGCTAGAGTGAGCCACGGAAAGTTGATAGTCTCAAAGTGCAAACAAGGAGATTATCATGCTGTAACGTCTCAAGAAATATAGAACCAAACCCGTCTTTTTGTCCCGCGATATTTTAGCCCTCGACTTTTGCTGCACTCTCAAAAACCCTGAGACAAAAATTTAATTTTGATAGGTGACTGACCAACTTGTAGTATTGGATTTCTAA
>CANISA010000054.1 GCA_947470005.1 Legionellaceae bacterium
GTTCTTGACAAAAAAGAAACGATGATAAATGAAAGCGTTGACTTGTCAAATAGGAGTGTTCACCGAGGTTGATGCATCCTCATCTCACGAAGGACTCAAGGGTCGACTGTTTAACAAACTTTTTCTCGTGGGTTGTTCAGTCAACGCGTCGTCTATGACAAAAAATACGCTTGTGTAACCACGGCCCTCCGTGCTAATGTTGTATTATTTTTGCACGGAACCTCATGATGCAACAACTCATTACAAAATTTTGTGGTACCAGCGTTTCCTCGCGGGAAACATGGGAGCATATTTTAGACATCACACGCCGTCACATTCACGATGGCGCTCAACCCATCATCGTTTGCTCGGCACTCTCTCAAGCTTCCAATAAGCTCGAAAAAATGACCGAGGCCGCCTTAATCAACGAGCATCACAGCCTTCAAACCGAGCTCCTGAACGATTACCAAGCCCTGGCCCGCGCGCTGGAGGTTGAAAACCATGCCATTGCCCTCGATGGCCAATCCTTACAACAGTGGCTCACGGGAATCTCCCTTCTGGGTGAGGCGCCGGCCAAAACACGCGCGCAAATTTTAAGCTTGGGCGAGCTGATGATGACCCGTTTAGGCCATGCCTTTTTACTACGGAATGGAATCAACTGCTTATGGTTTGATGCACGTGAAGCCTTGATAACCACCCCCATTTTTGGTGGCGATGGGGCTAATTACTTAGCCGCCCGTTGCGATGGCTTACCTAATCCTGCGTTGTCACAACGCTTGTCGACGTGTGGGGCTGACGTCATTATCACACAAGGCTTCATCGCGTCGAATGCAGACGGTGAAACCGTCTTACTGGGCCGTGGCGGCTCCGATACATCAGCCGCATTGCTCGCGTCCATGCTGGGCGCTTCTGCCTGTGAAATTTGGACAGATGTGCCTGGAATCTACACTGCAAATCCACACCAACTCCCCAATGCTCGCTTACTCAAACAGCTTAATTACGACGAAGCACAAGAAATTGCGTCGATGGGCGCTAAAGTATTGCACCCACCGTGTATCCCACCCGTTCGTCGTGCAGGCATTCCGATGATTGTGAAATACACACGCCTGCCGGATCATTCCGGCACGCGAATCACACAAGAAAGTGATGAAGATGCGCCCCCGATTAAATCCATCCAAGTCAAACATAGCATCACGCTCATTTCCATCGACACCTTGAGTATGTGGCAGCAAGTGGGATTTTTGGCCGATGTGTTTGCAACCTTTAAGCAGCATGGTTTTTCGGTGGATCTCCTTTCGTCGTCTGAGTTTAACGTCACCGTATCATTAGACAGCAATATAAAATGGCGTAACCGTGAAGCACTTGAAGCCTTGATCGCGAGTTTAAATCAATTTTGTCGTGCAAAAATCATTGAGCCTTGCAGTGCAGTTAGCTTGGTGGGGCACCACATTAGAATGGTCCTCCCTCAATTAGGCCCCACATTGGAAGTCTTTGAGGCGAAGCAAATTTACCTCATGTCACTCGCATCCAACGATTTAAATTTAACCTTCGTGGTGGATGAATCCCAAGCCGACAAACTCTGCCAACAATTACACGCCTTGCTGATTGAGAACAATCCTCAAAGTTTTTACTACTCTAAAAGTTGGCAGGAGCAATTTGGCACGCCGTCTACACGAAAAATCCCGTGGTGGGAGCACGCGCGTGATCAATTATTGCACCTCGCCGAAACGCAATCACCTTGCTACGTCCACCACGCGCCAACGCTGGTGGAGAAAGCGAATGAATTGCTCACGCTCACCGCCATTGACCAGCTTTTTTATGCCATCAAAGCCAATCCTTATGCCGAGCTCTTAACGACACTAGAAGCCCGAGGCGTGGGCTTTGAATGCGTATCCATTCAAGAATTAAAGCACGTTGTAAACCTTTTTCCGACCTTGGATAAACATCGCCTCTTGTTTACTCCCAATTTCGCTGCAAAAGCAGAGTACGAATACGCGCTGACGTTGGGTTGCTACGTGACCATCGACAGCCTTTACCCGCTTGAGCACTGGCCCGAACTCTTATCGGGACACTCCATTTTATTACGCATCGACCCCGGTTGTGGTGCAGGGCATCATAAATACGTCTGCACGGGAGGCAATGAATCCAAATTTGGGATCCCTAAATCAAGCATTGCCGACGTGGCCGCTCGCGTTAACGCACACAACATCCACGTCATCGGCTTGCACGCACACTCTGGCAGCGGCATCCTTTCACCGGATCTATGGCAACAAACCGCGTTGATGTTAGCCGAAGAAACCGCACGATTTCCTGATGTCCGCATCCTCAACTTAGGCGGAGGGCTCGGTGTCATGGACAAGCCCGGACAACAACCGTTGGATTTAGACGCCCTCAATCAATCACTCATGGCCGTCAAGTCTCGCTACCCCCATTTATCCTTTTGGCTTGAACCGGGGCGATTTTTTGTTGCTGAAAGTGGCGTCATATTAGCCAAAGTAACCCAATGCAAAGAGAAAGGGCGCGTGCGCTTCGTTGGTATTGAAACGGGAATGAACTCATTGATTCGCCCCGCTTTATACGGTGCTTATCATGAAATCGTGAATTTAACCCGTTTAACCGAAGATAAAGCAGGATTTGCGCATGTCGTTGGCCCCATTTGTGAATCAGCAGATACCCTAGGCTACGATCGCTTGCTGCCCACAACTTATGAGCAAGACGTCCTTTTGATTGCGAACACCGGTGCATACGGCCATTGCATGGGGTCCTCCTACAACATGAGGCCTCCCGCACAAGAAATCATGCTGGAATCGACTGATTCAATGCCTCACGAATCATGCTAGCTGACGCAGAAGCCCGCGTTCGCGCCACCGATCCATGTTTATCATGCATTGTGCAAGCGCCCGCTGGATCAGGTAAAACGGAGATCCTCACTCAACGTTTTTTGAGGTTATTGAGCACGGTGAGTGCGCCGGAGCAAATCGTAGCACTCACGTTTACTCGAAAAGCCGCCAATGAAATGCGCGAACGAATCTTGCTTGCACTGCAACGTGCAACGCGAGGCGAAATGCCCGAGTCCCCCCATCAACAACGAACGTACCGTTATGCAACAGACGCGCTAATCAACGATAAAACCCACGGCTGGCAACTGCTCCAAACACCGCAGCGCTTGCGCATCACCACCATTGACTCACTCTGCCAAACCTTGGCGCATGCCATCCCCTTGGCCGAGAAACAAACGCCCTATGCGCGCCTCACCGATACCCCAGATGGCCTCTACCTCACCGCCGCCCGCGCGTGCCTTGCTTACGCCTTAGACAATCCAGATTATCACGCGCCCCTTCAAATCCTTCTAGAACACCTGGATAACCGTCAAGATCGGCTGCTCGCCTTGTTTAGCGAGCAACTCAGCTCGCGTGAACAGTGGTTACGACCGCTGTATCAAGCGCGCCTTCAGGATAAATCGCAGTACGAGCACGCATTGCGTGCCATTGAGCAACATGAAATTGCTCGTTTTCAAGCCAGTATTCCTGCCGCGTGTATACAGCCTTTAATTGACTTAACACGCCAAGTCGCCTGCATTGAAGCCAATCCCGCATCAAAACGTTATTGCCTCTGTCACTGGCAAGCCTTGGCTGATTTAGACAGCACGCTCATTGAAGGCTTATCAACCCTGCTGCTCACCTCGCAAAACACCTTACGTAAAGCCTTTGACCACCACGTCGGTTTAAAACGAGGAGCATGCCCGGATAAAGACTACACGGCACTCAAAGCCGCAAGCAAAATATTACTGACCGAATTAGAAGAAACACCGGGATTTTTGGACGCACTCGTCCGTGTACGGCTGCTTCCCCCTCCAGCGTACCCACCGGCGCAATGGGAGGCGCTCCAGGCGCTGTTAAGCATACTTCCCTTGCTAGCAGGTCACTTACACCTTGTGTTCAATCAAGAAAATGAGGTTGACTTCTCAGCCGTTGCGAACCAAGCACAGCTTGCCCTGCGCGAAAACGATGCCCCCACCGATCTAGCCCTTTACCTTGACAGGGCCATCCACCATCTTTTAATTGATGAGTTTCAAGACACATCGATGCAACAATTTGACTTGATCACGCAATTGGTCGAAGGCTTCGAGCCGGGCACGGGGAAAACATTATTCATCGTCGGCGACCCCATGCAATCCATCTACCGCTTTCGAGGGGCTGAAGTGGGTCTTTTCCTGCACGCGCAACGTGAAGGCATCGGTCCTGTTCATCTCACCCCGTTGCACTTGAGTTGTAATTTTCGTTCCAGTGAAACACTGGTGAATTGGATCAACCATCGGTTCAAACAAATCTTCCCAACACAAGACGACCTTGAATCCGGTGCCGTCACCTTTCACACCGCCACAGCCATCAACCCGCCCGATGAAACACGTGGCGTCAGTGCTTACCAATACACGACACGTGCCGAAGAAGCACATGCGATCGCTCGTCTTGCCGAGCACGAATTAATCACGCACCCAACCGAACAAATCGCGCTCCTGGTGCGGGGTCGAAGCCAGTTGACTGCCATCACGCGTGCTCTACGCCAAGAAGGGATCCCTTATCAGGGTATTGATATCGATTGGATGTCTACGTTGCCCCATGTGCGCGACGTGTGGTCGCTGACCGAGGCGTTACTTATGCCCGCGAATCGGCTGGCGTGGCTTGCGCTCCTTCGAAGCCCTTGGTGTGGGTTGTCCTTGTCTGATCTGCATGTCATTGCTAATGTGGATAAAAAACAATCGATTTACGTCGCGCTGTCGCAGTGGGAGACACTCGACGGCTTAAGTGACGATGGCCTTATTCGCGTGCGTTATCTCCACGTTGTTTTTCAGGACGCGCTCATGCGCCGACATCAGCAACCGTTGGTTGCCTGGCTGACCCAAACGCTGCAGCGCTTGCATGTGGATGCCGTGCTTCATCCCGCGGAACAAGATGATCTCGAGCAGTTTTGGCAGCTGATTGAAACCTATGAACGCGATGGACAATTGGCTGATCTCACACGGTTTAAGCACGCATTAGATACGCTGTACTCCAAACAACTGACCCCATCTAGACTTCAGATCATGACCATTCACAAAGCCAAAGGGCTCGAGTTTGATTGCGTCATCTTGCCCAGCCTCGGCGCAAAAACATCCAACAGCGATAGGCCGTTGCTGCGCTGGCTCACCTTGCCCACGACAGACGCCGAGCCTCTAGTGCTGGTGTCTCCCATTCAAGCAGCCCAGCACGACCATTGCCCGTTGTATGATTACCTCGGAAAATTAGACACAGAAAAAAGCCAGTATGAACAGCAGCGTTTGCTGTATGTGGCCGTAACTCGTGCAAAAAAACGCCTTTACCTACTCGATCATTCCGATAAGGCCACGCGCGGGACGTTCCGCGCGCTGTTAGACGCCGAAGCATTTCTACCCATGACTCACGAGGTGCCCGACGACAGTCAGCCGGCAAGTTACCCCCCTCTGGCGCATCTCCCTCTGACGTTTTATGCCATATCAAACAGCCACCCACTGCCACCCACTACGTACTCAACCGTACCTCTGACGGACAATCCCGCGCGCTTGCTCGGCGTTGTCGCTCACGATCTGCTTCAATGGATTTGCACGAACCACCCCAAAACAGAAGAGGAGGTTCCTTGGGAGCTGGCTCATCATGCACTTCGACGCTATGGATTTGATGCAGCCGACCTACACGCCGCGAAACAACGCTTAAATGAAACCATTTCTCCTCTGTTTCACAACAAAAGAGGACAATGGATCATAAAAGCGCACCAAGACGAGCGAAACGAATACGAGCTATTAGTGAATCATCACAACGACATCCGCACACAAATCATTGACCGAACGTTTCATGACAACGGGGTGTGCTGGATCATTGATTTTAAAACCGGGCACCAAGACACGACACATCATGCACAAGTCAACGCGTATGCGGCACATTTAACGCACCAAACCACCTCCCCCATCCGCTGCGGGCTGTATTACCTCAATACACACCATTGGGTGGAGTGGGAATGGGTACAAAGCGCACCGTGCGTTACTTAGAATAACAGTGCATTTTTTCGCTTGCCTGTTTTTTAGTAAAACCCCACGTCATCCCAAACGATTGGAGATCCCTCACTTCGTTCGGGATGACGTGGGGTGTTACGTTTTTTAGCTGTATCTTGTGTTTTGTCTCTCAATTTGTTTTGATGAGTGCATTGTTAGAGCCCCGAGAAGAAACATGAACATTGAAAAAACGATAGAACAGCTATTAACCACCCTTACTGATCCTTTTTTGGCGCAAACTGCGCGCGACATGGGCGTGAAATCAACATTCAGTCTTGAAGGGGACACCTGTGCACTCCATTTGTCCGCCGGGTTTCCAACCCACTTACTTGAAAAAACATTCCTTCCTCGCCTGCAAGCGGCCTTACAACAAGCGCTCCCTGACCACCGCATCGAAGTAACCTTGAATCAGTTCATCAAGGCACATCGCACCCAATTGGCAGGAAAAGGATTACGGGGCGTACGAAACACGATCGCCATCGCCTCAGGTAAAGGCGGGGTTGGTAAATCCACCGTCACTGTAAACATCGCCACAGCATTGGCTCGATTAGGCGCACGCGTGGGGATCCTCGATGCAGACATCTATGGCCCAAGTATCCCCATCATGTTAGGAAAAACCGAACCCGTGCAGATGGACGGTGAACGATACCTGCCCGTGCGCGCCCATGGCGTTCAAGCGATGTCAATCGGCTATCTAACCAATGAGACCAATTCGACACTCATTTGGCGTGGGCCCATGCTCGCCAAATCCCTGCTGCAAATGCTTGATATCACCGCATGGGACGAGCTCGATTATTTATTTATCGATTTACCCCCAGGGACGGGCGACATTCAATTAAGCCTGGTTCAAAAAATCCCATTAACCGCTGCAATAATTGTCACTACGCCCCAAAACGTCGCCACACATGATGCAGATAAGGCACTGAACTTGTTTGAAAAAACAGGGATTCACGTCCTAGGTATCGTTGAAAACATGTCGCAGCACCGTTGCGATCAATGTGGCCAGCAAACCGCGGTGTTTGGTGAAGGCGGTGCGTTGGCGCTTAGCAAAAAGCATACGTGCGAACTGCTTGGCCAGCTCCCACTCGATGCCCGCATTGGCGACGACAGCGATATCGGCTCACCGACGGCACTCCGTGATACGGGCTCGTTGACGGATGCGTTTACGTTAGTCGCATTAAAAGCAGCCCTTGCACTTAGCCAACGACCACTCAACTACGCGGATAGGTTTCCCCACGTCGTGGTTGAATAAAGGCTTCGTGACTAATCTATGTTATACTTTGCTCGGACACAACGTCACTCAATCAGGAGAAAACGATGAGCTCTTTTCAAAGCACTCTGCTGATCGTCATGCTCATAGGAATCTGCGCTTTTTTTTCAATTTCAGAAATTTCATTAGCCGCCGCGCGTAAACTTAAGCTGGAGCAACTCCTCGGTAATGGTGATCTACGTGCTGGCCTGGTTCTCGGACTGCAATCCCGACCTGGGCATTTTTTTACAGCGGTACAAATTGGAATCAACTCCGTAGCGATTCTTGCGGGTGTGGTGGGTGATATGGCATTTGAGCAGCCTTTTTCACACTTATTTCTATACATAACCGACCTGGAGCATGCGAAAATACTAGGTGCCGTGGCATCTTTCTTGCTCGTGACCTCCTTATTTATCCTCTTGGCAGACTTAATCCCCAAACGCATTGGCATGGTGATGCCAGAAGAAATAGCGCTTCGCGTGGTCAAGCCCATTCAATTTTGTGTGCAACTACTCAAGCCGTTTGTTTGGGTCTTCAATGGCCTAGCCAACCTGGCTTTTTCTCTGCTCGGCCTACCTGCCGCGCGCGTAGATGAGGTGACCATCGAAGACATTGTAGCCCTAGCAAGTGCGGGCGCACAGGCAGGTGTCCTTGCGAAGGGTGAACATCAATTATTTGAGAACATGTTAGAGCTCGAAGCGCTCACCGCCCCCTCCACCATGACCGCACGAGAAAACATTGTGTGGCTAGATAGACAGGACAGCTTAGATAGCATCAAAGCGAAAATAACCACCCACCCCCATGCCAAATACCCGGTGTGCCTTGGTAGTATTGACCGCGTGATAGGCTATGTCGACTCAAAAGACATCCTCAGCCACATTCTCAATGGAGAGGAGTTTTCGCCACGCATTGACAGCCTGCTCCGCACAGCACTTATTCTGCCTGAAACCCTGACCTTGGCTAATATTTTAGAACACTTCAAGACCACTCGCGAGGACTTTGCCTTGATCCTCAATGAGTATGCCCTGATTATTGGCTTGATAACCTTAAATGACGTGACCGGTACCTTGATGGGCGACATGGTCAGCCCGCAAATCGAGGAGCAAATTGTGCAACGCGACACGGACTCTTGGCTCGTTGACGGCGTAACCACGATTGGTGACGTGATGCGCGTGCTGGGGATTGAGTCTTTTCCTGATGATGGATATTACGAAACCATTGCGGGATTCATGATGTATGTATTACGTAAAGTCCCTCGACGAACAGACTTTATCATCCATGGTGGCTTTAAATTCGAAGCGGTTGATATCGACA
>CANISA010000055.1 GCA_947470005.1 Legionellaceae bacterium
ATACGACGAATCCCTGTCTCATCAAAACGAAGGTGGACTCCTTCTGTTGCCATGAGGGCGATATATTGCTCCGTCAACGACGCGTTAGGCTCGGTCAGAATACGTACAAAATCATCCGCGCTCAACGCAGATAATTCTACGCGAATTGGCAAACGTCCTTGAAGCTCTGCAATTAAATCCGAGGGTTTCGCTACATGAAACGCACCCGACGCAATAAACAAAATATGATCCGTTCGAATGATGCCGTATTTGGTGGTAATCGACGACCCTTCAATCAACGGGAGCAAATCGCGTTGCACGCCTTCTCGCGACACATCCCCACCGTGTTCCGAACGCTTAGCCACTTTATCTATTTCATCAATAAACACAATACCGTTCTGCTCAACGGCTTCAATGGCATGCATTTTAATTTCATCTTCGTTGATGAGCTTCGCCGCTTCTTCTTCAGCCAAAATCTTCATTGCTTTATAAATAGGTAACTTGCGTGCATTGGTTTTATTCGTGCCCACGTTTTGAAACATCGCTTGCAATTGGCTGGTCATTTCTTCCATACCAGGTGGAGCCATGATTTCAAGGCCCATGGGTGCGCTTGATACATCAATCTCAATCTCTTGATCGTTGAGTGTCCCCTCACGCAATTGTTTACGGAAGACCTGACGCGCAGATGAGTCAGGCGTACCCTCCGCGTGCCCGCCGCGTGGCGGCGGCAGTAATACGTCTAGAATACGCTCTTCTGCCGCGTCTTCTGCGGAGCGTACTACTTTCTTCATCGCGTATTCCCGAGCCTGCTTAATGGCCATGTCTGCCAGATCGCGAATAATCGAATCAACGTCACGACCAACATAGCCAATTTCAGTGAATTTGGTCGCTTCAACTTTGATAAAAGGCGCGCCGGCTAAACGCGCCAACCGACGTGCAATTTCTGTTTTACCAACGCCTGTCGGACCGATCATTAAAATATTTTTAGGCATGATCTCGTTACGCAAGGTGCTGTCTTCAATCTGCATTCGACGCCAACGATTACGCAACGCGATAGCAACCGCACGTTTAGCGGCGTCTTGACCAATAATATATTGATCTAATTCAGCCACAATCTCTCGTGGCGTCATCGTATTATTTACAGGATTAGTGTTAGTCACAATGGCTTTCCAACTCTTCAAGGGTTAAGTTATGGTTCGTATAAATGCACATATCACCCGCAATGTTTAACGATTTTTTAACAATTTCAAGTGCTGATAGCTTGGTGTTTTCAAGCAGGGCTCGAGCCGCCGCTTGTGCAAATGGCCCACCTGATCCAATCGCCATAAGTCCACCTTCCGGCTCAATCACATCGCCATTGCCCGTGATAATAAGTGACGTTTTACTGTCTGCCACGGCAAGCAGGGCCTCCAATCGACGTAAGAATTTATCCGTACGCCAATCCTTTGCAAGCTCCACCGCTGCGCGCGTTAAATGCCCTTGGTGCATTTCTAATTTACTTTCGAACCGCTCAAATAACGTAAACGCATCTGCCGTACCTCCAGCAAACCCGGCAATTACTTTGTCTTTATATAATCGCCTCACCTTACGAGCGTTTCCCTTCATCACCGTGTTGCCTTGGGTCACTTGGCCATCGCCACCAATCACCACGTGCTTACCTCGTCTCACCGACAAGATGGTTGTCCCACGAAATTGTTCCACAATAAATCCTCACTTCATACGCCTTAAAATAACATGGGGTTGAACAAGAAAAAATCAATGGCAGTGCATGCACAAACCTTTTAACTCAATCACATCTTGGCTCAACTGAAACGTAGAATTCAACGCCAATTTTCTTAATAACTCACACAAATTTGCATCATATACTTCAATGACCTGATGACACGCATGGCACACCATCAACATTTCTGACGGCAGGTGTTTGTCTGGTGCGGAACACAAGGTATACGATTGGATGGATTCAATCTTATGCAAAAACCCTGAGCTCATAAAAAAATCAAGCGCGCGATACACCGTCGCGGCAGTCATGTTTGGTTTTATTTTTACAAGATAATCTAATATATCATATGCTTTCAGGGGTTTTTGAGCGTCCCATAATGAAAATAACACCGCTTTACGCAACGACGTTAACGTCATTGGCAATTGTTTAAAATACGCGATGAATAATGGAGGATAGCCCATGCCTTGTCCCGGTTAGTTCTTCATCACATCGACGGACGCTTCATTTAAAAAAGAAATCCCCCGTGACAATGAAGCTATCCCTAAATGAGCGGCCAAGCTTTGGCCTATATCAGCAAACGTGTCCCGCCGTCCGATAAATCGACCCTTAACACCGGGACCGAAAGCCAGCACAGGGATGTGTTCGCGCGTATGATCAGATCCTGGGCACGTCGGATCGCAGCCATGATCTGCCGCGATGATCACGACATCACCCGGCATTAACATCGCTTCCAACTCAGGCAAGCGCGCATCGAATGCCTCCAATGCATGCGCATAACCCGCCACATCCCGTCGATGGCCAAATGATGAATCAAAATCCACAAAATTAGTAAACACCAGGCTGCCTGGAGGTGCTGTTTGCATAGCCGTCAGTGTTGCATCAAACAACGCACTATTTCCATCCGCCTTAATCGTTTGCGTGAGGCCTTGATGTGCGAAAATATCAGCTACTTTCCCAATAGAAATCACCTCTCGACCCGCCTGTTTCAAATAATCCAGTAACGTCGGCTCCGGCGGAGGGATAGAGTAGTCGCGGCGATTCCCCGTGCGTTTGAAGGTCCCTGATTCACCCATAAACGGACGCGCGATCACGCGACCAATGTGATAATCATCAACCAATTCACGCGCTATTTCACAGATTTCATACAAACGATCCAGGCCAAATGACCCTTCATGTGCAGCAATCTGAAAAACACTGTCCGCAGAGGTATACACAATAGGCATGCCCGTACGGCAATGCTCATCCCCTAATTCATCAAGAATATCAGTTCCCGACGCGTGCTTCTGCCCTAGCACCCCAGGTAAGCCAGCACGCTGAATCAACGCATCAATCAGTTCCCGAGGAAAACAAGGCGTTTTTTCGGCAAAATATCCCCAGTCAAACAGCACCGGAACGCCAGCCAACTCCCAATGACCACTGGGGGTATCTTTACCAAAACTTTGCTCAACTGCATACCCAAAATGCCCAACAGGCTCGCTCAACGTGGAAAGATCAAACAGACGCTCGCCTGAACTCGCCACCGCAGCATGATACAAACCAAGGCGAGCCAAATGCGGAATCTGCAGGGAGCCTGCTCGTAACCCAGGTTGATCAGCGCGACCTTCATCACTCGCTTGCACAATATGGCCAAACGTATTGGCCCCCTCGTCGCCGTATTGGACAGCATCAAGACTGGCGCCAATTCCAAGCGAGTCCATCAGCAAAATACAGGCGCGCGGTGCAGAAGACATATTATTTATCCGTGTTGTTGTCGACAATGGGTCTCTTTTAACCCCATCAGTATTAAAAAGGCGACCAGAAAGCTAATGGGCAGGATCATCGTCGCAGCTTGATAAGCAGCCAACGAATAAACCGGCGCTCCATTGATCATGTGCATCCCACCGTGATTCAGTAACACCACACTGAATATATTTTGGTACACAATATAACCGCCTTGCAGCAACATCGACACGAGACTTATCGATGACGCAATCATCATCGGCCGACTCTTTTCCGCAACGAGGGCATAACTTATTACCTGTGAGGAGGTGGTAAGTCCTAATAAGAAGAAAAGCACGCCCATGGTCATGGGTGAAATAGGTGCGTATAAAATAGCCAATGCTATCGCAAGCGACGCTAACGCGCCAACCTTCATTGGCACAAGACGTAAACTCAGCTTATCAGACCACCAACCGAGCAAGGGTCCACCGACCATCGCGCCAAGAAAAAGCATGCCGTTCACTACGGCGGCTTTTTCTTGCGTGATGTCTAAGCGTTGCATGAGATAAAGTTGCCCCATCACTGCCCCAAAAACAGCAACAGCCATGTTCATGAGGCTGGCATACACGCCAGCAAAAAACGTTTGTCGATTAAAATAGGATTGCTTCGTGATGACCCACATGCTCACCTTTTTTTGCACCGGCTCATCATGATTCTCTGGCTTGTCTTGCATCCATGCCATCATGATAACCAGCATCAGCACACCCAGCCAGCTCACCTGCATCAGTGCTTCACGCCAACCCATTTGATGAACCAACGTCATCAAGGGGTACTGAGCTAACAAACCTCCGGACATCGCCATCGTTACAATCGCGCCAGTCACCAGCGCCATTTTTTTAGGCGAAAACCAACGGGTTGCAATACGAATCGGGCCTAGGAAACAAAAGGCACTACCAATACCAATCACAAAGCGACACGCGAAAGCCACATAAAACGAATGAGTGTGCGCCAAAGCAAACGTACTTAATACACAAAAAACCATCGCAGTGATAATGGTTTTCTTCGCTGAAAAACGATCCAACATAAGGCCAGCTGCAAACAAAAAAAGCACATTCGACAGATAATACGCGCTTGAAAGAAGCATCATTTTATCCGCTTGGATATGAAAATCCCGCATGATGTCATCAGCAATGGAGGCAAACATATTGCCTTGAATAAATTCATAAAAGAAAAGCAAGGACGCAGCAAAACAAACAATCCAAGGTCGAAAAGACCCTTTCAATTGTTCAACCCTCCTTGACGTATTAACCATTTCCATACTCCCTCCCGTTCTTCGTTCAACCGTTGTTAGTCCAAACGCTCGCAATACGTTTCGCGAGTTAGCCCTATCGCTATCAATGCAATTACTATCGTCAATGGGAATACCCACATCGCAAATTGATAATCCAGAGCGCTACCCACTGACGTTGAAGCACCAGAACGCTCTCCCATCAACAAACCAAACACAACCTGACCCAGACCGCCAACGCCCATGATGATAACCGAGGCAATCCCTGTGGCCACACCCGTGTTCCGCAGGCTGTTACTTTCAGCGATCAGAGCATACCCTATCACCTGCGTACTGGTAAAAAAGCCTAACGCCAAAAACAACACACTCAATGAGAAGGCAGACAACGTCGACCCAATCAATAAAGGAATCAAGGTCAATAACGTACCCAGCGCGCCAACCACCATCACCGGCTTACGACGACCCATCGTATCGGAAATCCAACCCACTAAAGGACACCCAACCATGCTACCCACGAGAATCAAGCTCACCACATTACTCGCGGCCAGAGCAGGTAATTCATGCACCACACGCAGATAACTTGCTCCCCACAATGCGCACAAGACCATGATGGGCAAATTCAAACAGGCGGTGTAGAGCCCGGCCAAACCATTCTGCTTATTAAGTAAGACCGACATAAAATGAGGAGCCTTATGCACCGGGGCCGAGCGATCGTCACGCTCAGCCTCGGGTCTGTCTTGAAGGACCATCAATAACCACAGCACAATCAAAACGCCAAAACCCGCATCAATCAACAGCGCGTTACGCCAGCCATACGATGCAGTCAGATAGGCAAGCGGCGTATGGGCTATCACACCACCCAAAAACGCCATGGTCACAATACAACCAATCAAAAACGCCTGACGTCGCGCAGGGAACCACCGCGACACCAATACAACACAGGACAAGAAACAAAACGCATTGCCAATGCCTGCTAGAAAATGGAAAAAATAAGCCCACACAAAGGCGGAGGTTAATGCAAAACCTGTCGTGCCAATCACACACACAAGCATAGCCATCAAAATGACGCGTCTCGTTGAAAAGCGATCGAGAATTAGGCCTGCGGGAAGAAGGAATAGAATATTAGCCAGCACATAAGCACTGGAAAGCCAGCCCAATTGGGCCACATTCAGATGAAAGTCATCTCGAAGGGGCTCATTAATCACATCAAATAAGTTTAATTGAAAAAATTCATACAGAAAGAACAAACCCGCCGAGAGGCAAACGAGCCATGCCATCCAACCACCTTGGACCCCTGTTCTCCTGCAATCAAGCGCTATCGAATCAGACACGATCATTCCTTAAAAGACGAGGCCGGCAAAAGCTGCCCCACATTCTACCAAAATTCATCACGAATGGGTACTGGTGTCTCGTCACCTGTTTTTTAATCTGAGACTAATGGAAAAATCAAGGGGAGCTTGTATAATCGGTTATTATTTCTTGTGAGATGACCGATGCGCATTTTAAAAATTGCACTCAGTACCTTGCTGATCTTGTTTGGTATTTTTCTCGTCGGTGGGTTTTTAATACCAGACGAGTGGGTGGCATCGCGCTCCATTTCCATTCATGCAAGCCCCGAGCAGATTTATCCATTTGTGAGCCATTTCGAAGCATGG
Organism: Legionellaceae bacterium; assembly: GCA_947470005.1. Taxonomy (GTDB): domain Bacteria; phylum Pseudomonadota; class Gammaproteobacteria; order Legionellales; family Legionellaceae; genus JAGVJT01. The sequence goes on from CANISA010000055.1 coordinate 6,341, forward strand.
GAAAAATGGTCGCCATGGAATTCATCTAAAGACGCCACATTGAAATACACATATGAAGGCTCGAACGTTGGCGTTGGGGCGAAGCAAAGTTGGACGAGCGAAAAAATGGGTCACGGTTGGATGCAATTTACGTCAATGAACCCGCAAACAGGTGTTGCCTATGATCTTTACATCGACATGGGCCACTCACCGTCTGTTTTGCATGGCGACATTGGTTTTACTCCTGAAGGTGATGAAACAAAGATCACCTGGACGGATAGAGGTCATTCCGGTGCAAGCTATGGTAAGCGGTGGATGAATCTCATGATTCAACTGATGATTGGAAAAGACCTCGACACCGGGCTAGCTGGCTTGAAAAACGCAGTGGAAAAGAAATAACGGTGCTGTGTACCCAACTAAGCGTGTGCCTCGCTCACGCTTAGTTGGGTTGTATCAAAAGACGGCCTCAGTCATCGTTTCGGCAGAAGTTCAAAATTTAGGCAGCCATTAGGAGAACCTTTCTGCTCCTTGCCGGCCTGGCTGGCAGCTCTAGATTATCAAGCAAATATCCGAATAAATCTGCTGATTTTTCCTCAAAAAACCGTTCAGCCGCAGTTGTGCCATCAAGGCGCCGTATAAAATAATTATGTATTATAGGGCCTGTTGACATTTGATCCACCGCCGGCGACGTGCCGCGGTTTATCCGCGGCATCCAGGGGATGCTGATATAAAAACTTAAGCCGCGCTGCTTTAATCGTTTAAATATCTCACTCCAGCTGGCTTCTGACTCACTATTCGCTACAAGCAAATCCAACGGCTCACGGATGCCTTCTTCATTTTGATCATGAAATAAATCAGATGAATGAGGTGCGCCGAGATTTCATAAAAAAGATCACGGGAATTTCGGCTCTAAAACATGAAGTCCAAAATCGGCATAACTATTAAACTTAGCATCATGACTAACGAGTACCATTTTCTGAGCAATACATTGCCAAATAATCATTCTATCAAAAGGATCTTTATGTTCCTCAACCAACGGCAATTTATAAAAGCTAGCAAACTCTTCCGCGGTAATATTTATAATATGAAGATCCATTTGAGTAGCCAAATTAGGCAACTCATCGGGTAATATCCCGTTCAAAATTAATTTACCTAATCGATATTTTAACGAAATTTCCCAAAAACTAATCGCGCTCACTGAAACCTGGTTTTGCGGATCAGCAAGAAGTGCTAGAGTTTGTGCAGGAATTTTTTCCGGTGAGAAGCTCAGCCAAAGGAATACATGCGTATCAATAAGAAAATTACGCATCACCAAGGAACTCATCATCTGACATCTCGAAATTTTTATCTAAACTAAATGAGGCGCGGTTTTTCATCAGACCAAATGTTCTTGGATTGTTATGCTCCAATGATGCTTGATAAGGAATCAACATAGCCACTTTTTTATGATTTCGGCCATATTCAATAATAAACGTTTCGCCATTTTCCTGTACCCGATGCAAAATCGCTGAAAACTCAGTTTTCAAATGCCCCACTTGTATTGATTCCATAATATAGACCTATCTTAGCCTTCTTATAAAAAGCTTACCTCGAATATGACAACTTGTCAAATTGAAGAGCTGTAAGCCCTGCCATTTTTGTTTGTCCACGTAAAATAGATTGTAACACCCCACGTCATCGCGAACGAAGTGAGGGATATATTTACGGATAGCAGTGAGTTTAACAACTTAATTGCTAAAGCGTATCAAACAGCAAAAGAGCTCGGCGTTACTCTTTACGTAACGCGCCCACCGTGAATCCGCTTATTGACGTACGTTAAACCGTACGCTATAATGAATTATATATAAAAAAAGGAGGGGCACATGAGCGCCATGACGACTACGCAAGCACGTTCCAGTTTGTACCGCCTGGTTGATGAGGTAGCTCAATCGCATCAACCGATTCTTATTACCGGGAAGAACAATAATGCTGTTCTTGTTTCTGAGGGTGATTGGGAGTCTATTCAAGAAACACTGTATTTGATGTCTGTACCTGGCATGGCACAATCGGTCAAAGAAGGGTTGCTGTCTTCTATTGACGATTGTGATCAAGATTTGGATTGGTAATGTATCATTTGATCTATACCAAGCATGCAAAAAAAGATGCTAAAAAAATAAGCGGGGGTGGGCTCAAGTATCAGGTGGAACATCTTTTAAATTTAATAAAAGAAAATCCATATCAAGATCCTCCTCCTTATAAAAACTTAGTGGGCGATCTTACAGGG
>CANISA010000056.1 GCA_947470005.1 Legionellaceae bacterium
CAGAAATCAAGGCATCATCAAACGCATTGTCTTTTAATAACAGGGTAAACAACTTGTCGCACGCAGGAGGCAGAGAGTCGCCATTGAGCCATTGTTTTTTACTGGCCTCAATGGCTTGCTGACGATTGCCTTGCTGATACACGGCAAAGTGTGCGTAGCATTGTAAGCTGGCATCCATGGAGGGTTGATAGTGTTGTGCAAAGGTGGTCCAATCTTCTTTACGGGCCAGCTCATACAACCATTTTTCGCGTAATTTTTGTGAGAGAGGGGTTGTGCCATCCACAAAGCGAAGAAAGGCTGGATCGGGTGTAATCGGTAGCTGTTTATTCCAGCTGGTGTAAGCCATGAATCGATTAAAGTAGAATTGATCAGCATTGGCCTCTACGCTGAGGCATAAGCCAAGTGCGCAGAGAATAAATCGTATTAAGTTCATTATTACTCTTAAGTTTTAAGCTGTTTTGCGGAGCTGTTGCTGCAGGGTCGCGATCGTTTGATCGTAATCTATCCCATTGAATAGCGCTGAGCCAACAATAAATTGAGTCGCACCGGCGTTAGCAAGTCTCGCGATGTTGTCAGGGTTAACCCCGCCATCAACACAGAGAGGCAACGCGGGGAACGCATCATGCACGTGTTTTATTTTCCTGATTATTTCAGGGATGAGTGTTTGGCCTCCAAACCCTGGGTTTACCGTCATGATCAGAACGAAATCAAGTCGATGAATGCACCAGCGCAGGACGTCGATGGGTGTGGATGGATTCAATACTAGGCCGGCTTGGCAGTCCCGCGATTGGATAAGCTGTAGACTGCGATCGAGATGAATGGTGGCATCAGGGTGAATGCTGATGCGTGTCGCACCCGCGTCGGCAAATTGCTCGATTAACGCATCCACAGGACGCGTCATTAAATGAACATCTATTCCTAGTTTAGGAAAATGTTGATGTAGCTTGCCCGCTATTCCTGGACCAAAAGTAAGGTTTGGGACGTAGTGGTTGTCCATGACATCCAAATGCACCATGTCAACGCCCGCGTGGATGAGCGCTCGGACTTCATCACCAAGGCATAGGCTGTCTGCTGATAAGAGGGATGGGAGGATTGCGTTGCGATGTTGGCTTTGTTGTTTAACCAAAATCAAATACTCCATTGAAGAGGAAATTGATGGAGGCTAGTTGTAAATTAAAATTATAGGGATCGTTCTTTGGGCTGGTAAAGGTTGTGGTGGTGGTGCCAAGCCCACGCAAATCAATGGCAAATGAGGTGAAATCATCAAGAAAAAAACTCACACCGAGAATCATTTGACCCGCAGGGCGTGTGCTTGTGACGGCGTGTCGACCATTGGCGACTAAAACCTCGTTATTGTAAAATTTAACGGCATTGGATATATACGCGTATCCTACGCCAAAGCCTACATAAGGAACCGTGTCGGAGGTTCCATCGCCAAGGAAGTCGTAATATCCATTTCCAAAAAGAAAGCCTTCCGTTGTGCCTCCGTCGATCCGAAGCCCCGTGCTTGTGTTGTGGTTATGAATGGTGACATCGCCTAAACGTAAAAAACTGTAAGGGTTTTTGTTGTAAAGAAACTGGCCTTCAAGTCGAAAACTATCACAGATTCGATAGCCGGCGTGCAAGTCCATATTGACTAATGCTGTGAAACCGAGCTTGCCCGCTTCAGGTAAATTTGTTGTCGGATTTGTAAACGTAAAATTGGCACTCGGTTCGTAAGACCCTCCAAACAAAAGACCCACGTACAATCCCGACGCGGGATTGAGTGCGTGAGCTGAGCAGGCAACGGCAAGGAAGCCCACGAGCGTGATATGGGTTGCTATTTTCATTGTGTTCCCTTACTTAAATCTGTCGTAATCAAAACGATATGTCACCCCTAGATTGCCCAAACTTGCTTGAAAAACATGACCTAAATCAAAAACATGAGGTGTTGCAAAGTAACGATAACTTATATTCAATGCGTAGTTTTCTGCAAAATTGTAAGTAATGCCAGCGACGCCTTGGTATGCGAATGTGCTGCTGGTTACTCGTAACGTAGACTCGGCGGTAGGTAACAGGTTGTCGAGTTGAACATTCAGCCACGCATACCCAATTCCGACGCCGAGAAAGGGTTGCAGGCAAGGAATTAGGCCGGGAAAATCATAATACACATTGCCCATGCCGAGGACGCCGTTATTGTACCCACCCACACGGGTTTGACGCAGGTGGTTTTCATCAAAATGGTTGACGTTTGCATTCAGGAAGGTGAGCTCGCCTTCATAACGCATGGGGTTGCTTTTATACCCGAAGTTGCCACCGGCATTAAACCCAGGCTGGTAGGACACATCCGTGTAGGCCGAGGCATGGTGTGTTATCTTTATATCATTAGGTATGTACGCATAACCGCCAAAGCCACTGGCATACCAACCATCAATGGGTGTGGCCGAGTGAGCGATGGGTGATATTAGTAACAGTAAGGAAGAAAAAAACACGGATTTCATCATGTTCCTTGCGGTCGTTGAATGGTTCCTCCATGTTAGCGATTTACTTCTGTTTTGCAAGTTTTATGATGTAAATCCTGAGGTAAGTGGGTAGCGCCAATCTCGCCCAAACGCACATACTGATATTTTAACACCAGGAGCCGCTTGTTTTCGTTTGTATTCATTACGCCTTAACAGTGTGATGACCCGGTGAACCACCGAAGGCTCATAGCCCAATGCAATGATGTCTGTGGCACTTAATTGTTCCTCCATGTAGTGCGTGATGATGGCATCAAGAATGGCGTAGGGGGGTAAACTGTCTTGGTCGGTTTGATGTTCAGCCAATTCAGCAGATGGCGCACGGTTGATAACGCGCAACGGGATGACTGGGTGAAGATGATTGCGATAATGAGCTAAAGCATACACGGAGGTTTTGAGAATATCTTTTAAGACAGAAAATCCGCCACACATGTCGCCGTATAAGGTCGCATAGCCCACTGCTGTCTCACTTTTATTGCTGGTGGTGAGCACGAGGTTGCCTGATTTATTGGATAGCGCCATCAACAACGTCCCTCGGATCCGCGCTTGCAGGTTTTCTTCTGTCGTGTCAGCTGGGGCATTGTTCCACGCTGGCGTCAGGCTTGATAAGAACGTATGAAAAACGGGCTCGATTTCGATCGTTTTGTGTTGGACATTGAGAGTGTTTAATTGTGTTAAGGCATCCGCCACACTCATAGGTGCTGTGTATCGTGAAGGCATCATGATTGCGTGTACGCGTGCCGCACCGATGGCATCGACGGCGATGGCGAGCGTTAAGGCTGAATCAATTCCTCCGGAAAGTCCTAAAAGCACGCCTGGGAAGTTGTTTTTATTGACATAATCGCGAAGACCGCAACATAAGGCTTGATAAACAAGGGCGCAGCTATCTAACAAGGGTGCAATCTCAAGACACGTTTTTTTGGGGGACGGCCAGGTTACGGTTTGCAGGTGAGGGACAAAAGCCGGCGCACGAGCGTATAAATTACCTTCAGGATCAAAGGCAAGGGATTGGCCATCAAACACCAGCTCATCTTGACCACCGACTAGATTAACATAGACAACAAATAGGCCTCGCTTAGCATGCGCTTGCAACAGGGCTTCGCGTACAGGCCCTTTAGTGACATCAAAAGGAGAGGCATTTAAGCAGAGCATCACGTTGGCACCAGCATCAATCAGTTGGTCAACAGGGCCTGGGTGCCAGATGTCTTCACAAATACAAAGGCCTACGCGTTGCTCTTTAATCGTGAACACGCACGGCGTGGGCTCGCCTGAATGAAAATAACGCTTTTCATCAAAGACCCCATCGTTGGGTAAATGCTGTTTGTGGTAGCGCGCGAGGCAGCGGCCCTGGTGAAGGAGGCTTGCTGTGTTGTAGCAGAGCCCTTCTTGATAGGCCGGGTGTCCTACGATGACGTGACAGTCGGCTGTGATCAATTGAATGGTGTTTAGCGCCTGTTGAACGCGTGTAAAAAGCTCAGGACGAAACAATAAGTCTTCTGGTGGGTAGCCTGTGATAGCGAGTTCAGGAAAAACGATGATATCGTGTGCGGCTTGGTGGGTTTGGATGATCTGGATGATTTCTTCTGCATTGGATTCGATGGCTCCAACGGTCATGTTGATTTGAGCCATTAAGATGGCGAGAGATTTGGACATGGCAGGGCATCTTAATTTTGAAGTGATGATCGTGAGATTATAAGTAAACAAGACGCGCGCTGTCGACAGGATCTCATTTACGGCGAGGGTAAATGTCGATATGATGTCACGCAAACTCGGGTATCGATGAGTTTGTCGCTGATTTAACATTGGATTTTAGGAGAACACATGAGTTTTTTTATCAGTAATGCCCTGGCTGACACGGCTGCAGCAGCGCCTGCGCAAACAGACGGTACGTTTTCAATGATTATGATTGCGGCTATTTTTGTTTTGTTTTATTTCATGTTAATTCGACCTCAAAATAAACGCGCAAAAGACCATCGCGAGTTGATTACTAAACTACAAAAAGGCGATGAAGTGATCACCACGGGTGGATTCTTGGCTAAAGTGGTTAGTTTAGACGACCAATACATCAAAGTAAGTCTTGCTGAAGGAACCGAAGTGAGCTTGCAACGGAGTGCTGTAAGCACCATTCTTCCCAAAGGCACATTAAAAGCGCTTTAAGTCGGTGATTGAGAGACGTTATGCAAAATAAATATCCGCTTTGGAAAAACTTATCCCTTATTGGGATCGCAATACTGGCCTTCATTTATGCGGCACCTAATTTATACAGCGAAGATCCTGCAATACAAATTTCTTCACAATCGCCGATTGTTCCAGAGGTGTTGGAAGATGACGTCAAGCGCTTGCTTGATGCCGCGAAGGTTCCTGTACTCAGTATGGCCACGCGTGATGAGCGGTTGGAAGTGCGTTTTTCTTCAACGGATGTTCAGTTGCATGCACGTGATGTTATCAAAAATGGGCTGAGCGCTGATTATACGGTGGCGTTGAATTTGTTATCGTCTACGCCGGCTTGGTTGAGGGCGATTGGAGCCGAGCCCATGAAGCAGGGCTTGGATTTACGAGGAGGTGTTCATTTCCTTCTTGAAGTAGATATTGATAGCGTGATCAGTCGCCGTTATGAAGGCCTAATGAAGTCAATTGGGCAAGACTTGCGTGAAGCAGGTATCCGTTATTCCGGGATTCGTTACGTGGCAGGCAAAGGCGTCGACGTTGGTTTCCGAACGACAGCGTTGCGCGATGAAGCATTAGCATTATTGAAACAAAAAACACCGTCCTTAGTTGTCCATGAATCTAAAAATACCTTGTCTTTAGTGGCTAGCTTATCAGCCGCTGAATTGGACACGATTCGTCAGAACACGATAGAACAAACCATGAGCATTTTACGTAAACGTGTGAATGAACTTGGGGTTGGCGAGGCTGTTGTTCAGCAGCAGGGATCAACGCGCGTTGCTGTGGACTTGCCAGGGATACAAGATGCTGCACGCGCGCACCAGATTTTGGGGGGAACCGCGACGCTGCAATTTTATTTGGTTGATCAAGACAATGATGCTCACATTGCAAAACAGACGGGTGTCGTGCCTGTGAGCAGTAAATTGTATTCAATGGATGGACAGCCCATCTTATTAAAACGACAGGTGGTTTTGAGTGGAGATTCGATCACCAGTGCGTCATCTAGCTTTGATCAAGAAACAGCAAGCCCTGCCGTGTCTATTCAACTGGGCGGCGGCGGAGAGTCCTTTTTTACGAAGGTGACACGCGAGAACATCGGTAAACGCATGGCGATTGTTTACATTGAGTCGAAAACGGTCATGCAATCGGTGGGGGATACCACTCAACATGAGACGCACCGTGAGGAGCGTGTGATCAGTGCACCGATGATTCAAGGTGCGTTGGGAAGTAATTTTCAGATAACCGGTATAAAGGATCCTAAAGAAGCGAGTAACTTGGCTTTATTGCTTCGTGCCGGTGCGTTGCCAACCGTCATTTATCCCATTGAAGAACGTACGGTGGGCCCGACACTGGGCAAAGAAAACATTCATCGTGGCATGGTATCGCTGGAAGTCGGCATGGGGCTTATTCTTGTGTTGATGGTGATGTATTACCGGTTTTTTGGATGGGTCGCAAACACGGCGTTGTTGTTGAACCTGATGCTATTGTGTGCGCTGTTGTCCATGTTGGGTGCAACGCTGACCTTGCCAGGAATCGCAGGGATTGTCCTCACGGTGGGTATGGCGGTCGATGCTAATGTGCTTATTTATGAGCGTATTCGTGAAGAGTTGCGTGCAGGCTTTTCGCCACAGGCCGCTATTTACGCAGGGTACCAACGCGCATTTGCAACCATCTTGGATGCTAATATTACAACCTTAATTGTGGCGATTGTTCTCTTTTCTGTAGGCACTGGACCTGTGCGTGGTTTTGCTGTGACGTTGTCACTTGGCCTACTGACGTCCATGCTCACTGGCGTCACGTATACTCGCGCCATTGTTAATGCGATTTATGGTGGTCGAAACGTTAAAAAATTGTCAATTGGCATATAAAATAATAGGAGGCGTTCATGGAGTTTTTTAATCCGCAATCAAACATCGACTTCATGGGCGCTCGCAAATGGACCGCGCTGTTGTCCGGATTGATTTTTATCGTCTCGATTGGGGCGTTACTGGTCAATGGATTGAAATGGGGGTTGGACTTTACCGGCGGCACACAGATTGAAGTGACCTATCCCGAAGCGGCTGATCTTGTTTCTATTCGTGAGCAATTACGCCAAATAGGTTTTAAAGAAGCGCAGGTGATTCGTTATGGGGCATCCAACGACGTACTGATTAGCATTGCCCCTCGGGCTGGTAGCGACCAGGCTGCGCTGGTTGACCCGATCATGAAGGCACTTCCCGGTGCGGTGAAGCAACGTGTTGAGTTTGTAGGCCCACAAGTCGGCGCGGAGCTCGCCACAAAAGGTGCGCTTGCAATCGTTATTTCATTGCTTGCAACCATGATCTACATTGCGATGCGCTTTGAATATCGGTTGGCATTTAGTTCGGCGGTGGCGCTCGTTCATGACCCTGTTTTGATTCTCGGGGTGTTTGCGATGTTTGGCATTGAGTTTGATTTAAAAGCGCTGGCAGGGTTGCTCGCCGTGATCGGTTACTCGCTCAACGACACCATTGTGGTGTTTGATCGGGTGCGTGAAAATTTCGTGAAAATTCGTCGCGTGAGCCCCATTGAAATAATGAACACATCCATCAACCAGACGCTTTCACGAACCATCATGACCTCCGTGTTAACCTTGTTTGTTGTCGTGTCACTCTTCGTGTATGGCGGGGAAAGTATTCATGGGTTTGCACTGGCGCTGATTATTGGAATTGTTGTCGGAACATACTCTTCTATTTATGTAGCGGGCGCGTTGGCCGTTGCGATGGGACTAGATCGAAAAGATTTTCTGAAACCGACGACGAAGAGTATCGATGTGATTTAGCATATGGAGTGTGACAAGAAAAATTAATTTTAATGACAAGGATGTAATTAAGATGGGATATCGATATTTACCACTAAAAAAACAGTGGTTGTTTTTTTAGTATTGCAATCAATATATAGCATATCTACTTTTGCTGCTGGTGGAAGTACTACGAATGCAACTGGGCTTAATTTCTTTTATGCTCCATCTTTGCATGCTCAAGTGAGTCAGTTTCTTCGGCTTGTAGGGACTATAGATCCTGATAATGTCATTTTAGCAACTAAGGCCGGAAAGCCTTATGTAGTTGGAGGACAGTCATTCCAGTTTGTAAATTACACAACTCCTGCATGCGGCGCGACGCCATCTGCACTATTTTTCCCTCCTGGTACTCCCGAAACACAAATACAAAATTGGGCGTAGATTTACTCAATCAACATCAGGTCACTTTCATGGAGGATCCCAACCAGTTAATCAATTATTTTTCATCTTGTGCCCCGCAACGATCAGTTCGCGAAGTAGGGGTCCTAGGTGAACCCCAATAAATGGACGTTCTGTAATTTTTAGTGTTATTAAATCATGACACCTGTTCGTTGCGAATTTCCGTTTTTTCAAATATCTCATGTGCTATAATTAAAACGATCGGGTTTGTATTGCTTTAATGTTCAAAAACTATAAATTATCCACCGGACTAAAAGGATTGGATATTATTTGGGGAGAATAGTATGGCTACGTCTGAAAATGAAGAGCGACGCCTGAAGGCAGAGCGACAAGAGCAGGATCGACAAAAAGATCGACAAGAACAAGATCGACAAAAAAAAGAACAGCAACGGCAAGTGACGATGAAAAATAGTATCTTGAATCCTAACTCCCCGCTGGGAAGAGCAAGCCATGCGTTGAACGGGATTTATCCTGGCTCGGTGGTGCCCAATGGTTCGCCTGCCAGCCCGAGTCCTAGTGCCGCTTCCGGTGCACCAACACCTTTTTCCATTAAGC
>CANISA010000057.1 GCA_947470005.1 Legionellaceae bacterium
GCTCATCTCTCCCTCAACACTACGTCCCGCTGCTTGTCTGCGGGATCCAGGAATCTAGCAATATCACTAGATCCCGCGTATAAACCGCGGCACGTCGCCGGCGGGGGATCAAATGTCAACAGGCCCTAATCTTTAATTTCTCACAATCGTCGCAAGACTCAACAATTGGCTGATGTACAAATCATAATCCATCACACCATCCGTCGCCTCGATCTGGCTTGATATGCTAGCCAAATGCTCTTTATCTAGCGTGCGTCGTTCACCATCACTCACGTGCTCCAGCTCAACAACAACGTAGTCTCCTGATGGTAGCGCCCGTCCTGCGGTTGATCCAGGGGCCCGTGGGAGTGAAAAAGCCAATTCATTGATGGGTGCAGACACCTGCTCTGCCTCGCGTGCGGCATGAGCCACAGGCTGCCATACCAATTGGTTGCTCTGCATGAGGGTCGCTCGCTCGCTCGCGCTTGTCGCATGCAACATGGCCTCACCTAAGGTCATTGCAGCAATGATTGCTTTTTCTTTTGCGACACGTTGTTCGATCGAATAGGCTACGTCAGCGAATGGTTTTTGTTTCGCCGGAACATGCTCATGCACACGCAGAACTAAGACGCTCTCATTATCTAATTGAATAGGCGCACTGTTATTACCGAGCTCTAACACATCCCGGCTAAACGCTGCTTGAATCACTTGGCGATTTGTAGCGATCAATGAGTCTCCACCGCCCCGTGAAAACAAGGCCGTTTTTTCCACGGGCAAGTTTAATTTTTCGGCCACATGAGTCAGTGAGTCTGGTGTTTGATAACTCCAATCAGACAGATCTTCCAGCGCTCGCGCATAAGCGGCTTGTGCGCGCTCAGCCAACAATTGTTCACTGACTTCCGCCTTGACCTCAGCATACGGTTTAACCACCGATTGAGCGGTTAAATAGTTGCTTTTATTGTCCTCATAATACCGTTGACGCTCAAGCTCTGAGAGCTGAATTTTCGCCCTCACATCCGTCATGGATAAGCGAATAACATCAAGACTCACTTGTTCTGGAGAAAGAAAAGCGTTTGCATGATGCTCGTAATACGCATGTGCTTCATCGGGTGAAACAGTCACGGTACGAAGAAACGCATTCGACGCAATCGATACATAACGATAGTCCCGGGTTTGGCCATATAATTTAACAAATTTGTTCACTTCGCTTGGTAAAGCAAACGCGGTTCCCATGAACGCATACCGCTGCTGACTTAACAGCATCCCCTGGCGCACTTCGCGCTGAAACGATTCATGCGTAAACAAAGCCGCTGTCAATGCTTGTTGGTAGCGCTCTGCTGAAAATTGTCCATTTTCTTGAAATTGAGGAATCTGAAGAATGGCGTGATCGGCTTGATTTAAACTCACTTCAAAGCCATGCGAACGTGCGGAGTCTAGGCTCACTTGACTTAAGATCAAGTCGTCAAGCAATTGCTGTTTTAATTGCTTATCAGCCGCTGCCGTCAGGCCCGCAGGGTCGCGCGCTTCCCGTGACCGCTGGTAATTCAGCTGAAAGGCCTGTTTAGAGATCGGTTGACCATTAACCTCAGCCGCTGCCGTCGTCGATTGGTGTGTTTGAAGGTAAGATTGCACCCCAAATAAGGTGAATGTAATCGCAATGAGTATAATAACAACCCAAGCAACCAGACCTTGTATGCGTTCATTTAGCTTCTGCAGCATGTGTAGGATTCCATGTTAAAAAAAACGCGCCCTAAGGCGCGTGATATTGGCGGAGTGGACGGGGCTCGAACCCGCGACCACCGGCGTGACAGGCCGGTATTCTAACCAACTGAACTACCACTCCAATTCATGGTGGGTGCTGCAGGGATCGAACCTGCGACCCTCGCCTTGTAAGGGCGATGCTCTCCCAGCTGAGCTAAGCACCCGAAAACTATGCGCCTTGTACGGCTTCTTTCAACAACTTACCTGCTTTAAATTTAGCAACGCGCGAGGCTTTAATCTGAATTTCTACCCCGGTACGCGGATCACGACCTTTTCGCTCAGGACGATTACCGATGGAAAACGATCCAAACCCTGTCAAAACAACTTGGTCACCTGCTTTAAGCACATCTGTAACCGTGCTCATAAACATATCCAACACTCTGTTTGCGTCGGCTTTAGTAACACCCGAGCCCTGAGCAATAGCTTCAACTAATTCACTTTTATTCATCGTATCCCCTTTGCTAGTCTTCTTCCTTTAATCCAGATTGAATTAAACCAAATCCGTCAGCTCTCGTCAAGCATTTACCGCAGTAAAGCCCCGTCATTCCTCAGCATCGACGAGAATATACCCCGTATTATCCTGTATGTAAATCCTTATTTACTTTTTTTGATGCCCTTTTTTTTTGCACAGCGGATATCTCCCCTGTCGCCGCTAAAGCCACGTCTTGTGCTAATGGCAATAACGGGTCACGTTGCAGTGCCACCGCGAAAACTTGTTCTATGGTTTTAACCGGGTGAATCAGAAGTTTTTTTAATATGTTATCCGGTATTTCAACCAAATCTTTCTCATTTTCTTCAGGAATAATGACTTCCTTGATCCCACCGCGATGAGCGGCAAGCAACTTTTCCTTTAAGCCCCCAATGGGAAGAACTTGCCCTCGCAAGGTGATTTCTCCCGTCATGGCAACGCCCGCCCGCACAGGAATCTGCGCAATCACCGACATCAACACGGTGCACATGCCTATGCCCGCGCTCGGGCCATCCTTCGGTGTCGCGCCCTCAGGAACGTGGATATGAAAATCATTTTTTTCATAAAAATCTTCTGGCAAGTGACAAACCTTCGCCCGCGTCCTCACCACCGTCATCGCCGCTTGAATCGACTCCTGCATCACATCGCCCAATTGACCGGTGTGTAACGTCTTGCCTTTGCCCGGCATCATGGATGCCTCGATCGTCAGCAACTCGCCTCCCACACTGGTCCAAGCAAGCCCTGTGACTTGACCGATTTGATCGGAGACCTCAGCTAAACCATACCGAAATTTTTCTACGCCTAAGAATTTTTCAATATTATTACGCGTCACATTGATTTTTTTAATACGTTTTCGAGTTAATAAATCCTTCACCACTTTACGACAAATACTAGCAATATCCCGATCCAAATTCCGAACCCCAGCCTCTCGCGTGTAATGACGAATAATCTGTTGGATTGCACCGTGGGTAAACTCAATCTCTTCTTCTTTTAATCCATTGAGAACCCGTTGCTTCGGAACCAGGTAACTCTCAGAGATATGAATTTTTTCATCATCCGTGTAGCCGGCTAAACGGATCACTTCCATTCGATCAAGTAGGGGTGCCGGAATTTCGAGCGAATTTGCTGTGGCGATGAACATCACGTCACTCAAATCATAATTCACTTCCAAGTAATGATCACTAAACGTGTGGTTTTGCTCTGGATCGAGTACTTCCAGCAACGCAGACGCTGGATCACCACGAAAATCCATGGCCATTTTATCCACTTCATCCAACATGATAAGTGGATTTTTTACACCGGCTTTACAGAGTTTTTGAATTATTTTACCAGGCATCGAGCCAATGTAGGTACGTCGATGGCCTCGGATCTCCGCTTCATCCCGCACGCCACCTAACGCAATGCGAATAAATGTTCGGCCCGTGGCATTGGCGATGGATTGTCCTAGCGAGGTCTTGCCTACACCAGGCGGACCCACCAAACAAAGAATAGGACCCTTCAATCGTTTGACGCGTTGTTGAACCGCTAAATACTCGATGATGCGCTCTTTAACTTTCTCTAAACCGTAATGATCTTCATCCAACACTTTTTCAGCTTTGCGGAGATCAAATTCAATTTTATTTCGCTTTTTCCAAGGAACACTTAACATCCAGTCCAGGTAATGGCGTACGACTGTTGCCTCTGCTGACATAGGTGGCATCAATTTTAATTTGCGTAATTCAGCATGTGACTTATCTTTGGCTTCTTTGGGCATGCCAGCGCGATCAATCGATCGCTCCAACTGATCAATTTCACTGCCTTCCTCACCCATCTCGCCGAGTTCTTTTTGAATGGCTTTAATTTGCTCGTTGAGGTAATACTCCCGCTGACTTTTTTCCATTTGTCGCTTAACGCGCCCGCGCACTCGTTTTTCAACTTGCAATAAATCAATTTCACCTTCAATAAGACCCATCAACCGTTCCAGACGGACACCCACATCTAGAATTTCAAGTAGCTCCTGCTTATCGTCAACTTTTAAGCTCAAATGAGCAGTCACCGTGTCGGCTAAACGACCCGGCTCTTCGATGCTCACCAATGAGCCTAATACTTCTGGAGGAATTTTTTTATTAAGCTTAATGTATTGCTCGAACTGAGACATGAGCGATCGCATCATAATCTCGATATCTTGTTGTTTAAACGTGTCTGAACATTCTTGCACCGGGTCCCATGTCGCCGCGATGAAACTATCTTTTAGATTGTACGACAAGACCTGGGCACGTTCTTCGCCCTCCACCAAGACTTTCACGGTCCCATCTGGAAGTTTCAATAACTGCAGTAAACTTGACACCGTTCCCATTGTAAACAAATCAGCAGGACCCGGGTCATCACTCGCGGACTCTCGCTGAGCCACAAGAAAAATTCGTTTATTCTCAATCATTGCTGCTTCCAGCGCTTTGATTGATTTTTCGCGACCCACAAACAAAGGAATGACCATGTTCGGGTAGACAACCACATCCCTCAACGGCAGGACTGGGAGGTCCTGCGTCGAAAGGGTATCGTGGGGGATGACTTCTAACTCAGTGTCATTCGACTCATTTTCGTTCGACTTATTTTCGCTTGACATAGCCCGCATCCTTTTCTTAAGCACCGCCCGCAGCAGAGTGTATTTCCTCAACATCTCCAGCATAAATTAACACAGGTTTCCCGGCGTTATTAATGACCTGTTCATCCACCAAAACCTCGACCACCTCATCCAGTGAAGGAAGCTCATACATGGTATCTAACAGGATAGTCTCCAGAATGGCTCTTAACCCACGAGCTCCAATTTTTCGTGATAAGGCTTTGTGCGCAATCAAACGCAAGGCCTCTGGGCGAAAAACCAAGGTCACCCCTTCCATCTTAAACAAAGCTTGGAACTGCTTCGTCAGTGCATTTTTGGGTCGCGTTAAAATATCAACCAGTGCATTTTCATCCAATTCATGCAACGTGGTTACCACGGGCAATCGGCCCACAAACTCTGGAATCAAACCATATTTGATGAGATCTTCCGACTCGATGGAGTCCAACATTTTTTCTGTTTCACGCACATCTTTTTTATTTTTAAGCTGAGCTGAAAAACCAATCCCAGACTGGTCACTCCGTTCACGGATTACTTTATCTAATCCAGCAAAAGCACCACCACAAATAAATAAAATATTGGAGGTATCAACCTGCAAAAATTCTTGCTGAGGGTGCTTACGGCCACCTTGAGGAGGCACCGACGCGATGGTTCCTTCAATCAATTTTAACAGCGCTTGCTGAACCCCTTCACCTGAAACATCTCGCGTGATGGACGGGTTATCTGATTTACGTGAAATTTTATCAATCTCATCAATGTACACGATGCCTTGCTGTGCTTTGGCTACGTCGTAATCACATTTTTGCAATAACTTTTGAATAATGTTCTCAACGTCTTCGCCCACGTAACCCGCTTCAGTCAGTGTTGTCGCATCGGCCATAGCAAAAGGTACATTAAGTAAACGTGCAAGTGTTTGTGCGAGTAATGTCTTTCCACTACCGGTCGGACCAATCAATAGGATATTACTTTTACCTAACTCAACCCCGTCTTCAGACTTGTGCTGCATCCGTTTATAATGATTGTAGACCGCAACAGCGAGTACTTTTTTCGCATGGGGTTGGCCAATAACATACTCGTCAAGAAAAACTGCAATTTCTTTAGGTGTAGGTAAATGCGTTTCTTCCACACTACCGCCCTGTTTCTTTTCTTCTCGAATAATATCATTGCATAAATCAACGCATTCATCGCAGACAAACACAGAGGGTCCTGCAATTAATTTCTTCACTTCGTGCTGACTTTTGCCACAAAATGAACAGAACAACACCTTCTCACCACTTCCGCTACTGGCTTTACTCATCTAAAAACCCCTGTCGTACTGGATCACGAATTAATCCTTTTTAGCCAAGGCATCACGACCATAAAATATTTTATCAATTAACCCATATTCGAGGGCTTGAGTCGCACTCATGAAATTATCCCGTTCGGTATCTCGCATGATTTGTTCAGGCGATTTATTTGTGTGTGACCCCATAATATTATTGAGTCGCTCACGGACGGAGAGTGTTTCACGTGCATGAATTTCGATGTCAGTTGCCTGACCACGATAGCCACCTAAAGGCTGGTGAATCATCATGCGTGAATTCGGCAAACAATACCGTTTCCCACTCGCCCCAGCACACAACAACAATGCAGCAGCACTGGCCGCTTGACCGATACACAGCGTGCTAACCTCCGGCTTGATAAACTGCATCGTATCGTAGATTGCAAGCCCTGCTGTCACCACGCCACCGGGTGAGTTGATGTACATCGAAATGTCTTTGTCTGGGTTCTCTGACTCCAGAAATAACAATTGAGCCACCACCAAGTTTGCCATGTGATCTTCGACTTCACCCACGAGAAATATAATGCGCTCTTTCAATAATCTCGAATAGATATCATACGAACGCTCACCACGTGAGGTTTGTTCGATAACCATGGGCACAAGCCCACCGGCACTTCTTATCGTCTGTTCCATATCCCCCATCATCCCTGATCTCCCTTCGCCTCGTTATCCGCATCCGTGCGTTTAGTAGGGGTCATTACGTCGTCATAACTCATTTTTTTCTGAATGGTTTTGGTATTTTCAATGATTTTATCAGCAACCATTTCCTCCATCACCAGCGCTTCAATTTCAGCCAGACGCTCCTGCTTCTCATCGTACCAAGACCGTAATTCTGCAGGATCATCATACGCACTGGCAAATTTTTCAATCATCGCTTCAACACGAGACGGATCAACGATCATTTCATGTTTTTTCACGTAATCAGCAAACAGAAGTCCCATGTGTACGCGACGCTTGGCTTGGTCTTCGAATAATACGCGCGGGAAATCAGGGATTTGTTCATTCTCTGAGTGCTCATGACCAAACATACGGTGGTACATGTCATGTTTCAAATGGGCAATTTCTTGATCAACCAATGCATTAGGCAAATCAAATGGATTCACAGCCAACAATGCATCAAATATTTTCTCACGGTTCATTGAGCTTAAACGACGCTCAAGCTCTCGCACCATGTTTTCTTTGATATCAAGCTTTAATGCCGCCATGCCGCCTGTTTTGATGTTAAACGATTCAACAAACGCATCATCTAAAGCCGGAAGTGTGCTTTCTTTAATGGATTTAACCTGAACATTGAAACGAGCCTCAACATGAGATAAGGTTGCTTGATGGTAATCTTTAGGAAATGTTATATTGAGCACTAAAGAAGCACCTTGCTCAGCGCCAACCAGCCCCTCTTCAAAGCCCTTAATCATCTGGTTTTCACCAATAACCAGCTCATAGTCTTTTTCTTTAGCATTATCCATGGGCTTGTCTTCAATGAACCCTTCAAAATCGATAACGACTTGATCCCCATGCGCTACAGGGCGAGACACAAGATTCCATACTTTATTTTGTTCACGTAATTTTTCAATCAAAACATCCACGTCCGCGGCGTGCACTTCAGCATGACCCACTTCGATTTCTGCTTGATTAAGCTCATTGATTGTAAATTGGGGGAACACCTCAAATGATGCCGTGTAACTAAAGTCCTGACCTAAGGCAATGACTCCTGGCTCAACGTAAGGCTGACCGGCTGGCACCAGCGCATGTGTGGTCAACGCCTCATGTAGCGTTGATTGAACCATTTCGCGCGCGACTTCATCACGAACACTGTCAGAATAACGCTGCTTAACCACTTGAAACGGTGCCTTCCCTGGACGAAAGCCATGAATTTTGACCCGATTTACAAGATTCCGAAGACGTAAGCCTACTTCTTCTTCAATTTTTTCGCTTGGCACTGAAACAGTCACCTTGCGCTCTAAGCCGTTCAAGGCTTCAACTGAAACTGCCATCTAGTCACCTCACTGGACATTTGTCGTTATTAAACTTGATGGGAACAGCAAGCTTGAAGCATCCCTTCAAGCCACGAACGCTATTACCCAAGGATGTAATGGTACGAAAGGAGAGACTCGAACTCTCACAGGTTGCCCTACTGGAACCTAAATCCAGCGCGTCTACCAGTTCCGCCACTTTCGCAAAATTCTGTACTTCTTCTAA
>CANISA010000058.1 GCA_947470005.1 Legionellaceae bacterium
TACGCGTTGGGCGACACATGGAAAACCTTCAGAACAAAACGCACATCCCCATTTGTCGCATGGCCAAGTAGCCGTTGTGCACAATGGCATCATCGAAAATCATGATGAGCTCCGTCATTACTTACAAGAGATGGGCTATGAATTTACGTCGGAAACAGATACTGAAGTCTCCGCCCATCTGATTCATTATCATTATCAACAGGATAAATCCTTGCTGCATGCGGTTCAGGCGACAGCGGCCCAGATGGATGGTGCGTTTTCGCTCGGGGTCATGCATCAGCAGCACCCGCATGAGGTGATAGCACTTCGAAAAGGTAGCCCATTGGTGATTGGGTTTGGGGTCGGCGAACAATTTATTGCATCAGATGCCTTAGCCTTGCGCTCGTTTGCGCAATCGATTACCTACCTCGAGGAGGGTGACAGCGCGCGCTTGACGGCGGCTGGTGTGGAGTTTTTTGACGTAAAAAATCATCCGGTGACACGAGAAGTTGTGCTATTGAACGATGATATGTATGTGCTGAGCAAAGGCCCTTATCGTCATTTTATGCTGAAAGAAATTTTTGAACAAAGCAAGGTGTTGGCCGATACGCTTGAGGGGCGGGGGGCTAATTTAGATGTGCTGCGCGCAAGTTTTGGGGAGCGTGCACTGCGCGTGTTTGATGAGGTTAAGCAAATCCACATTGTTGCGTGTGGGACAAGCTATCACGCGGGACTTATTGCTAAATATTGGTTGGAGTCATTGACTGGTTTGGCTACGCAGGTTGAAATTGCGAGCGAATACCGTTACCGCGATGTGGTGGTTCCAGAAGGCACGTTGTTTGTCACTATTTCTCAATCGGGTGAAACGGCAGACACCCTGGCTGCACTTTACAAAGCGAAAACCAGGCATTATTTGGCTAGTTTTGCCATTTGTAATGTGGCGTCAAGCACATTGGTTCGTGAGTCGGATTGCGTGTGGTTGACGCGTGCGGGCGTGGAAATTGGTGTAGCATCCACCAAGGCGTTTACCACACAGCTAACGGCTTTACTGATGCTTGCGGCGGTCTTGTGCCATGACGATCGGGCAAAGGGTGTGTTGACGCAGTTGCAACAGTTGCCTGCTCAGGTGGCACGCGTTTTAAAAATAAATGCTGAGATTGAATCGTTGGCGAGCTTGTTTGTGAATAAAGCGCATGCCCTTTTTTTAGGGAGAGGTGTGCAGTACCCGGTGGCGCTTGAAGGGGCGTTGAAATTAAAAGAAATATCTTACATTCATGCGGAAGCGTACCCCGCCGGTGAATTGAAGCACGGCCCTTTGGCGTTGGTGGACAGCAATATGCCGGTCGTGGTGGTGGCGCCGAATGATGAACTATTGGATAAATTAAAGTCTAATTTGCATGAAGTCAGTGCGCGTGGTGGACAGCTTGTGGTGTTTGTTGATGATTCACAGATCTGGCCTCCGAACGGGGCGCGTCTTATCCCTGTTCCCGCATGCGGCTCATGGATAGCACCTATTATTTACACCATCCCGTTGCAATTGTTAGCGTATCATGTCGCTGTGGCGAAGGGCACGGATGTTGATCAGCCGCGTAATTTAGCTAAATCGGTGACAGTGGAGTAGGGAAGGATGACACAGCGGTTAGGCTTATCATATAATACTCAAGTTTTTTATTTGGCTTATTGAGGATGGACATGACGCAAGAGATGTTGGCGGTGGCAACCGTTGTGGCCGAAGAGCTGCGAGTGCCGGTTTCCCAGGTGAATGCGGCGATTGGGTTACTGGATGACGGTGCGACTGTTCCTTTTATCGCGCGTTATCGAAAAGAGGCGACTGGCGGGCTGAATGACACACAATTGCGTGTGTTGAACGAGCGCTTGTATTACTTACGTGAGTTGGCGGCACGTCGCGCGGTGGTGATTGAAAGCATTCGTTCCATGGATAAATTAACGCCGGAGTTGGAGCGTGCACTGCGTTTAGCCGAGACAAAAACGAGCTTGGAAGATTTATATCTTCCTTATCGACCCAAGCGACGAACCAAGGCACATCAGGCCATTGAGGCAGGACTTCTGCCGTTGGCTGACGCTATATTGAGCGATCCGAGTGTGCTGCCGGAAGAGCAAGGTACGCTTTTTGTGAATGCTGACTTAGGCATTGCTGATGTTGCTGCCGCCTTAGAGGGTGCGCGTCAGATTCTTATGGAGCGGTTTGCGGAAGATGCCAGCTTGTTGAACGAATTTCGACGCTATTTGTGGGAGCACGGGGTGTTGAAATCAGTCGGCGCAAAAGGGAAAAAGCCGGCTGGAAATAAATTTGCCGATTATTTTGATTACGCTGAGCCGATTAAAAAAATTCCTTCTCATCGCGCATTGGCGCTCTTTCGAGGTCGCCGTGAGCAATCGATTCAATTTACATTGACGTTGCCCGACGATCCGACCTACGGCGAAACGCGCCTTGCGGCCGTGATGTGTATCGATAATCAATCTCGACCAGCAGATGCATGGTTGATGGAAACCGTCCGTTTGACATGGAAAATGAAATTATCGAGTAAACTCGAGTTGGAGTTATTTTCGCGCTTGCGTGAGTTAGCTGATGATGAAGCTATTCATGTATTTACCCGTAATTTGCGTGACTTGCTGTTGGCGGCTCCGGCTGGACAGGCCGTGACGATGGGACTGGATCCAGGGATCCGCACCGGCGTGAAAGTGGTCGTGGTGGACGCGACGGGAAAACTCTTGAATGATGCCACGGTGTTTCCTTTTGCACCCAAAAATGAGTGGCACGAGGCGATTTCAACGTTGGCCAAATTGGCGGCTAAACACAACGTGAGCCTGATTAGTATTGGCAACGGAACGGGCTCGCGTGACACCGGGCGCTTGGTTTCTGATCTCATGAAACGCTACCCAGACATGACGTTGACTCCTGTTTTGGTCAGTGAAGCAGGCGCCTCGGTGTATTCCGCGTCGGCAATCGCGGCCAATGAATTCCCTGATCTTGATGTGACCCTGCGCGGGGCTGTCTCTATTGCGAGACGGTTACAAGATCCCTTGGCTGAATTGGTTAAAATCGAACCTAAAGCAATTGGCGTGGGTCAATATCAACATGACGTGAATCAACCACGCTTGGCGCGACGTTTGCAGGATGTGGTTGAAGACTGTGTGAATGCCGTTGGTGTTGATGTCAACACCGCCTCAGCGGAGTTATTAACGCATGTGTCAGGCCTGAATGAGGCATTGGCAAAAAATGTGGTGGCTTTTCGTGATGAGCATGGCCCGTTTTTACGTCGCGAACAATTAAAAAATGTTGCACGGATGGGTGAGAAAGCGTTTCAGCAATCAGCTGGATTTTTGCGCATTGTCAATGGAGAGAACCCGCTAGACGCGTCAGGGGTTCATCCGGAGGCCTATCCGTTGGTCGAGCGAATTTTGGCTGAGCAAGCGTTAGGCCTTCAAGACATCATGGGCGATGCGCGTCGATTAGGCGAACTGGAACCCGCGCGTTACGTGGATGCGTGTTATGGATTGCCGACCGTTCGTGACGTGCTTCAGGAGCTTGAGAAGCCAGGGCGGGACCCACGGCCTGCATTTAAGACCCCCACGTTTCAGGAAGGTGTTGAGGAAATCAGCCATTTGAAAGAAGGGATGATTTTGGAAGGCGTGGTGAGCAATGTCACTAATTTTGGTGCCTTCGTCGATATCGGCGTGCATCAGGATGGGTTGGTGCACATTTCGGCGATGACGGATCGGTTTATTCGTGATCCACACGAGGTTGTCAAAGCGGGGGATGTCGTGCAGGTGAGGGTAGTCGACGTGGATCTATCACGCCGACGAATAGGCCTCAGCATGAAGCTAAAGGAAGAGAAAGCGGTGGTGAACATGCCGAAAAAAATAGAGTCGGTGACATCGTCCACACCAGCCCTGACACACAAGCATACGCCATCACATAAGCAAACCACGCCACCGAGAAAATCGCCACCGCAAAAAGTCATTTCACAGAAGGTTTCCTCTGTGCCGCTGAAATCTGTGCCATTTAATACCACGATGGCTGATGCCTTTGCTAAACTTAAACGAGGTCCCGCATGACGACGCCGACTCCTCGAGGAGAACTCACTCTTCAAACCTTGGCGATGCCAATGGACACCAATGCGAATGGCGATATCTTTGGTGGATGGTTGGTGTCTGAAATGGATTTGGCCGCAGGTATCGTGGCTAAAAAATTATCACAGGGGCGGGCAGCTACGGTTGCGATTAACTCGATGACGTTTCTCTTGCCCGTTCACGTGGGGGACTTAGTGAGTTGCTATGTTGAGTTAGCAGCACAAGGCAATACGTCAATGACGCTGGCAGTCGAAGTTTGGAACGAGATCTTGGCCACCGGGGAAAGGCATTGCGTGACACGAGGGAACTTTGTGTTTGTGGCGATTGATGACACCGGACGTCCAAGACAGGTGCCCAAACAAGCATGACGGCTGATATCGAACGAGTGAAGCAGTGGGTTGGGAGCATGGCTGCTCTGATTGCTCAAAATGATGATCCTTCACCCCACTATTATGCTTATTTTATTCAAGAGCCTGAGTTAGCACCGGTGTTGGTGACGCTGATTACGGCATTGGATGAGCATGAAATGGATGACGATCGTGCTTATTATTCGGCATGTATTTTTGCACTGGATGTCTGTGTGGCTCAGCTGCAATCAGCGCAAGAAAATGGAAATAAACAATCCGAAAAAACCATGCTGCATCTCATGGCGTCGCTTGCTGATGCCATTCGACAAAGTGGGCATACGCTCATGTTTTGGCTGCCTATTTTAAATGCTTTTTATGATGTGCATGTTGAACTATCATCCGAGTTAAAAGATGCCTACCTCGACTTGGTGAATGAAGAAGATGAGCGCTCGCCGGATGACGAGGTGGCGCATTTGAATTCCATTCGTGATTTGATTCATGAGTTGTCTGATCTCTCTGTGTTTGATATGGCGGAGAATTTTTTTGCTCAAAGTTATGCGATGCCCGCTGACTTTTTCAGTGATCTTGTGATGGATTTATATAGCATTGATGAGGGAGAAGACATCGGTTTGCTGGCCTTGTTGCACCCAGGGTATGAGGTTCGTGAGACGGTGGTAGCGACGCTTGAGTCCTTGTTGCCAAGCCTGACGATTAGTTCGGAATCCTTGTCGCGTCTGCAAGTGATTAAGTCTTGGTACCCCCCGAGTCATCATGATCAACTCAATCGCTGGATCAAAGATCAACGTAGAAAAGAAGTGGTTTTTCATCAAGACAACCCAGGACAGATTGTATGTATTAAAGCGAGTGAAGTGGATGGTGGAGGCGCTCAAGGGGTGTTTATTCACTTGAAGCGTGGGCGTGCTCATCGGTTGTGTGGCTTGTTGTTTAAGCAAGGGCTAGGGATCAAAGACGCGTGGATCACGCCTACGATGGCGGCCAAAGAAGTTGCACGCTATCACGATGATGTGTTTGATGACAGCGTGATGTTACGTGAAGTGGATTTATCTTATTTATTGATGATGACTAATCATTTTTTGGCGTTGACCATTGATCAAGGTGGGATGCCTGATCTTCATTTATTGGAAATACAGGAAGAAACGGGCCTTCATTTTTTGCCGAAGCGCATTGATCTTGCGTTTCTAATGGAAGAGTTGGGTGTTCAGATCAGTCCTTTTACACCGGATGTATTAGCAACCTCGTTGAAGCGCTCAAAATCATGGCCTAAAACCAAACGTTTTACTGAATCATGGTATTTAGAAAATGCAGCGGTGGACAAACTAGTCAATCGCTGTTGCAGTTTTGTTGATGGGGTGAGGGTGTGTCGGTTTGACGAAGCGATGGTCGCTGTGTTTGAACATGAAATGGAAGCCTCCCGTGAACGCTGGGTGTTTCATTTTGTATGGATTGCCATATGGCTTAAAGCCAAAGGACGAAAAAATGAAAAAACCTGGCAAGATAGTTTTTTAATAGCGTATGCGATTCAAACAGGCCAGCCCCTTCACGAAATACCCATCATGCGCGAGATCTGCCGTCAGTCGGTGGTCAACAGCATCGAAACCATGCAAGAACGTCGCACGCATTTGAATCAAGAATAAAAAATCGTAACACCCCGCGTCAATAATTCCAAGGCCTCCTTATTGTTTTGCCGAAAAACGTTCAAGAAGAGATTGTGTGATGGCATTGGTCAGGGCGTCTTGTGATGTGTAAGCGTTGCACCCGCATGGTATAGCGCCTAAATTTCCCGTATGATGAAGGTTCATTTTTAGTTTTTGGCATGGATTGCTATGTGGCTTGTACGGATTGCACTGTCGCGACCTTATACGTTTATTGTTTTAGCCTTGGTGCTGCTTCTCATGGGCGTGCTGTCCATTATGCGCACACCAACCGATATTTTTCCATCCATTGATATTCCTGTTGTGAGCGTCGTGTGGAGTTACGCGGGCATGCCTCCGGACGACATGGCCAACCGCATCACCACTATCTTTGAATTGTCGGTCACCACCACCGTTAACGATATTGAGCACATGGAGTCTCAGTCGTTGCTTGGTGTGAGTGTTACCAAGATATTCTTTCAACGAGGTGTTGATATCGCAGTCGCTTTGAGCCAAGCCACAGCGATTGCACAAACAATGTTGAAATATCTGCCCCCAGGCATCACGCCGCCGTTTGTGCTCAGTTATAATGCGTCTACGGTCCCTGTTGTTAACTTGATTTTATCAAGCGATACGTTGCCTGAGCAACGACTCAATGATTTGGCGAATAATTTTGTACGCCCACAACTAGCGACAGTACAAGGAGCATCAGTACCCCCCGGCTATGGAGGGAAGACACGCCAAGTCGTGCTTGATTTGAATACGCCGGCCATGCAACAGTATGGTGTTTCCGCGCAAAATGTCAGTACCGCGATCAACTTACAAAATTTAATTATTCCTGCCGGAACTGCAAAGATAGGGCCCTACGAATACATTGTTAAAGTGAATATTAGCCCTGAACGGGTGGAAGAATTTAATCATTTACCCCTTAAAACCACACCGAATAACGTTATCTATATGAAAGATGTGGCGCATGTGCGTGATGGATTTCCTCCGCAAACAAATATTGTTAACATCAATGGTGCTCGCGCAGTCATGTTGTCTGTAGAAAAAACAGGCAGCGCATCCACCTTAGATATTATTAATCGAGTGATCGCACTCTTGCCGATCATTAAAGCCAGTTTGACAAAAGCCTTGAACTTAACCATTTCAGGGAACCAGTCCATGTTTATTACCTCGGCAATTTCGGGCGTGATCACCGAGGGGGTGACCGCGGCGTGTTTAACGGGACTCATGATTTTAGTTTTTTTGGGCAGTTTACGTAGCACGCTGATTATCACTCTTTCTATTCCTTTATCCATCTTGGCGTCACTTTGGTTCCTTTCCATGCTCGGTGAAACCATTAACATTATGACACTGGGTGGGTTAGCGTTAGCTGTTGGTATCTTGGTTGACGATGCGACGGTCGCCATTGAGAACATCAATTGGAACTTAGAGCAAGGGAAGGCCGTTAAAGCGGCCATTCTTGATGGAGCAGAACAAATAGCCATCCCTGCTATTGTGTCGACATTATGTATTTGCATCGTGTTTTTACCCATGTTTTTTTTAACTGGAGTCTCACGATACCTATTTATCCCGTTGGCTGAAGCAGTCGTCTTTGCGATGATCGCCTCGTATTTTTTATCACGAACACTGATACCAACACTGGCGCTTTACCTGCTAAAAGAAAAGCACACGTCGATTGAGCACAATGATTCAGCACGAGGGTTTGCTCGTTTTAATGCCTGGTTTGAACATAAATTTGCGTGTTTTCGAGACAGCTATCACTCCAAATTACACTGGGTGATGGAGAACAGCACGCTGTTTGTCGTCTGTTTTATCGGGTTTATGTTGGGCTCGGTTTTGTTACTTTGGCCAGCGCTCGGCTCAAATTTTTTCCCAAAGGTGGACGCTGGTCTAATTAAATTGCATTACGCTGCACCAGCAGGAACGCGTATTGAAGAAACGGCGAGGCTTGCCTCGGAAATTAATGGCTTGATTCGGCGCGTGATTCCAGAGAACGAATTAGACAGTATCGTGGATAATATTGGGTTGCCCATCAGCGGGGTAAATTTAACTTATGGTAACTCGGCGACGAATGGCGCGTCAGACGGAGACACTATGATTTCATTAAAACCAAAACACCATGCACTTGAAGTGTATGTTCATCAGTTAAGGGAACAATTAAA
>CANISA010000059.1 GCA_947470005.1 Legionellaceae bacterium
AAAATAGCGGCCTGAAGTGTATCCAATCGTCCATTGATGCCCAATCGAGTATGGAGATATCGCTGCGATTGTCCGTGCAACCGAATTTCCTTCATGCGCGTGGCCAGTTCCAGATCATTCGTGAAACAAGCGCCTCCATCACCATACCCGCCTAACGGCTTGGATGGAAAAAAGCTTGTACAGCCAATTGTTGTTAACCCACAGGAACGTTTTCCTTGATAGGTTGCACCAAAGCTTTGTGCCGCGTCTTCAATCACGGGCAGCGCATAACGCGCAGCCAACGCATTTATTTCATCAAAATCAGCACATTGCCCATACAAACTCACGGGCATAATTGCTTTTGTTTTTTTCGTGATAGCGGCTTCAATCAAGCTCACATCGATGTTATAGGTCATGGGATCAATATCAACAAACACAGGTATCGCGCCCAGCAAAACAATCACTTCCGCGGTCGAAAAAAAACTAAAAGGCGTGGTAATCACTTCATCACCCGCGCCAATATTCAGTGCCATCAATGCAATCAGCAGCGCATCCGTCCCGCTAGCAACACCAAGCGCATGCTCAACACCCACGAATTCAGCCAGAGCCTTTTCCAACTCAGCAACTTCAGGACCCATGATATAGGTTGCATGATTCATAATGGTTTTAAACCGAGAAAACACACGTTCTTCAATCCGATTAGACTGCGTTTTTAAATCAATAAACTGCATGGGTATTACCATTAAGAAAGTATCCTTGAAAATAGATCGTCTGATTATACTGGCATCACCTAAAGTAGGCAAACCTAACTCGTCTGCCAACTCGCCTTCGTACGATAAAGAGCGGGCAGATCGTCCACTGTCTTTTTAAACGAACAAGGCAGACTAAACACCTCGCGTGGTGCTTGATAATATACACCGAGTGGCACGGGATGTTCAGGAAACGTCAATCGAGCAAGACGCATTGCGGCTAAAAAATTAGCGGGATTATGAACATACGATTCGGCTTCTTCACGTGGGGCACGCTGCAATTGATCCTCTCGTAACGTGAGGCCCCATGCCTTGTCTTCTCCAAACAACAAGGGAGCTCCTTGTTCCAGAACCACGGTATGCTCCGTTCGATTGGTTTTGACCGCAAACCCATCAAATGCACCATGATTAAAAATATTGCAATCCTGATAAATCTCAACAAAAGCGCACCCCGGATGCGCATGAGCTTGCTTGAGAACAGAGGCGAGGTGTACGGGATCTTTATCCACCGCACGCGCCACAAAACTAGCCCCCGCCCCCAACGCCAACGTAAGTGGGTTCATGGGTTGGTTCGCGACACCGGTTGGCGATGTCTTTGTCACTTGCCCTTTTTGTGACGTCGGCGAAAATTGCCCTTTCGTCAAACCATAGACTTGATTGTTAAACAGCAAAATCTTGATGTTTACGTTACGGCGCAACCCATGAATCAAATGATTACCGCCAATACTCAACGCGTCCCCATCGCCGGTGATGACCCAAACACATAATTCATCTCGCATGGCTTTCAAGCCCGTAGCCACAGCCATCGCACGCCCGTGAATGGTATGAAACCCATATGTGTTCATGTAATACGGTAACCTGCCCGCGCACCCAATTCCCGAGACAAACACGTGTTGCTCAGGAGGAAGCCCTAACTCTGGCAAGACGCGTTGCAAGGCCGCAAGGATAGCGTAATCGCCACATCCAGGGCACCAACGAACGTCCGTTTGGTTCGTAAAGTCTTCACGCGTGTATGTTGGCTTGTTCATGATTAGCCTTTGCCTCAATGGCAGCTACCAGGTGACTTATCGTCAATAGCTGACCGTTACACTGACTGATTGAGTGTGCATCAACCAAATAATGCGCGCGCAACACCTGACACAACTGCCCTGAATTCAATTCGGCAACCAATACCTGTTTGAACGCACGCAGCACCTCACCCAAACGATGCGGTAAGGGGTTTAAATGACGCAAATGCAGTAAAGCCACCGGTAATCCCTTCGCCTGACATTGCAAACAAGCACCATACAGACTCCCATAGGTGCTTCCCCAACCCACCAATAAAATAGAGGCATCCGGATTGCCTTCAAGTTGAAAATCAACATAATCATGCGCAATGTTTGCGATTTTTTTTGCACGCAGGTCAACCATGTGTTGATGATTGTTCGCATCGTAACTAATCCGCCCTGCTTCGCCTTGTTTCTCCAACCCACCTAATTGATGTATAAAACCTGGAGACCCTGGAATGTTCCAACTTCTACTCAGCCATTCATCACGATGAAACGGCATGGGCGCACGATTAAAATTCATGACAGGCAGGTTGATGGATGATAACTCGGGGATCAACCAAGGCTCCGCTGCATTCGCAAGGTAGGCGTCCAGTAACACAATCACCGGTGTCATGTACTTCACTGCCATGCAAAACGCTTCAATCACCGTGTTAAAGCAATCCGACGGTGAACGCGCCGCCAACACAGGCAGCGGCGCTTCGCCGTGGCGGCCATACAGGGCCTGGCGTAAATCACTTTGCCCTGTTTTCGTTGGCATGCCGGTGGATGCACCGGCGCGCTGAACATCAATTAACACCAGGGGCAATTCACTCACCACCGCCAACCCCAAGCTTTCGCTTTTCAAATCAAGCCCAGGCCCAGACGTACACGTTAGAGCCAGGCAACCGCCAAACGCCGCACCGATGCATGCACAAATAGCGGCAATTTCATCTTCAGCCTGAAATAATTGCACCCCAAACTCATTCAGTTTCGCACACTCCTGCAAGATGGCTGACGCCGGCGTGATGGGATAACCCGCGACCAACAAGGGCGTTTGTGTGCTTGCGGCAACGGTCGCAATAGCCATCGCCACGGCCTCAACGCCGGTGATTTGCCGATAGTCTCCAGCAGGTCGCGCGATTTGCCCCATCTGGTAATCTCGACGAGATAATTCCAAGGTCATGGCATGGTTGTAGCCCGCAAGCAATGCGCGCTTATTGGCATCGGCTAGAATTGGTTTTGATTTGAATTTTTTATCAATAAACGCTTGAGATTGCTCGACCGAAAAATCAAACAACCAGAGCACCACGCCAAGCACATAAAAATTCTTCGCTTTTTTAGCTTGGGGCTGTGTTAAATCAAGCCCTTCCAACGCCTTCACCGTATTGGTTATTAACGGAATGGAAAGAACATGGTAATGTTCGGCAACATCGCTGAGTAATTCAGGCGAGCACCCCGCTTTCTCCCAGTCCTTCGCCTTCATGCTGTCTTCATTGAGAAGAAGCAACCCACCCTGTTTGAGGTATTCTAAGGCATTTTTAAGTGCGGCGGGGTTTAATGCAACCAGTACATCCAACGATTCTCCTGCGGTGAAGAGCGCATGCTCCGCCATCGCCAGCTGAAACCCCGAAATACCCGCAACGGTTCCTGCCGGAGCCCGAATCTCCGCCGGAAAATCAGGGAGCGTTCGCACATCACGGCCCGATAACGCCGCCGTAATGGTCAGCTGCTCGCCAACCAATTGAACCCCATCGCCTGAGTCACCGGTGAAGCGAATGACAATCGTATCCGTCGTAGCCGCCATGTCTTGCTTCCTGCATCAATGCCACTCAAATAAGAATAGCAGCAAATTCAGCACCCTGTCGAATGCGGGCCTGGGAAGACGATACGAGTAATTAGCAACCAAAATAGACGTAGGAAGGGCTCATTGTGCGCCATCATAAAGGGTAAACGCATCAGGTTACGAAGCTCTCTACCTATCGCCATTCAAGCTATGGTTTTTTATTCACCGCAAATGGGTATCAAATTATGCGTCATTCCTTGTGTTCGCTTATTAAACCACGGTATAAAGCACGTGAACGAATAGGAACCCCCTCCAGAAGATGATCAATAGAACGGCGCATAATGAATTTTGCCGTCTTCAATACATTAGGATCGTCAAATTTCCCCTCTGCCATCGCCAGAAGATAAGCACCACATAACCCGCTCTCAGCCCAGGTAAATCCCTCTCCGGGCACAAAAATATACTGCCTCGTTTCAACAAGAAGCGATAGCCCATCCAGCTCATGCGAATAAGACACGTGCGAACCAGACGTGCTCAACAACGCCCACTCAAATCGCCGTAATACCCCTTCCAGGGCCACACGTGTAAGCGGTTCTGCCAAATGATGCACGGCTTTTTCATAGGCATCAAACAAAAGAGGCTCATGTTCGTTTGGACGCAGCGCATGATAAAGCAATTCGTTGACGTACAGACCTGCTAACACCTGTTGCCCATTGAGGGTGAGGGACGCTGATGTGGGTTCAATCTGGCGAATATACGTGCCATATTTTCGCTCATCAAACACCAGCCACAAGGGAGTGAATGGTTGAAGCGCGACTTGCTTTTTAAGCGTTCGCCCCCCCTGAACATGCGCCCGCAGCAAGCCCTGCTCTTGTGTAAAAAAAGTCACGTGCGCGCACCCGTTCCCAATCGCACGTTTGTGTAAAAGCCAGCCTGTCAACGCATCAGTGATCATAACCCAATTGCTTCAAAACACGCTCATCATCAGACCAACCCGATTTCACTTTACACCAGCATTTTAAAAACACCTTTTTACCGAGCAATCGCTCCATGTCCAAACGTGAACTGGTCGCCATCGTCTTCATTTTACTGCCTTTTTCACCAATAATCATTCGTTTATGGCTGTCTTTTTCAACAAGAATCAAGGCATGAATCCGCACCAACCCGTCTTCTTCCTGATACGACTCAATGTCTACCGTGGTTGAATAAGGCAGCTCTTGTCCGCACAAACGAAAAATTTTCTCTCGGATCAATTCAGCACATAAAAAACGCGTGGATCGATCCGTGAATTGATCCGAATCAAATAAATGAGGCCCTTCAGGCATCACTGATCGCAAGCACGCCTGCAGTTGATCCACTTGATCCCCTGTTTTAGCTGATAGCGGGATAATAGCCGTGAACGCGTGGCGCTGACTCATGGCTTCTAAATAAGGCAGAAGCTGTGCTTTATCTCCCATTTTATCTACTTTGTTCACCACTAAAAAACAAGGTACTTTCACATGCTTAAGTAAACCAAATACATGTTCATCATCCTCTGTCCAACGCGTCCCGTCGATAACCACCACCACCACATCCACGTCATGCAACACACGAATAGCGGCTTTGTTCATCATGTGATTCAGTGTTTTTTTCGCGCCTTGGTGAATCCCAGGAGTATCCACATAAACCGCTTGATAATCCCCCTCCGTTTGAATCCCTAAAATGGTGTGTCGGGTCGTTTGAGGTTTTCGCGAAGTAATGCTTAGTTTTTGTTGCAAAATCTGATTCAGCAACGTTGATTTACCAACATTGGGTCGCCCAATGATGGCAATATAGCCACAATACACGGTCATAAGTACTTGTTCCTGTTTATCCACGTTAAATCCAGTTGTTGATTTTCGCTCAATTTTATCTAAAATAGCCAGCTATGAATAAAGGATTTTCACTCATTGAGCTCCTCTTCGTGCTCGCAATCGTAGGCATTCTCTCAGCAATAGCCTATCCAAGCTACTGCGATTACCTCACGCGTACGCGTCGACTCGATGGCCAAACCGCCTTACTTCATTTAGCAAGCCGCCTTGAACAATATTATACGCGTGAAAACACTTACCAAACAGCTACCCTTGCGGAAGGTAAAGCCAGCGATATATTAAGCACCCCCACGTCCACGGGAGGATGGTACACGCTCGCCATTACGCAAGTAACAGCCAATACCTATCAGCTACAAGCAACCCCAATCGGGCCACAAGCAACCAGGGATACCCGTTGCCAATCGCTGACGCTGTCGAGCACAGGAATAGAGGGGGTTACAAAAGGACCCGCCGGGTCGCCCACTGAGCCTGCACGTCGGTGCTGGTAACGTCGACGCATCCATGTGCTTCTTTTAATAAACTACAATTTGCTCTATAATAACCCTACAATCAAACGCCGTCAGAGAGACCCCGTCATGACCTCGCCACAACTCCCTAGCACAGCGCTTCTAACCTTCGAGCGCCAAGGAAGTAAACTTCAATTAAATCACGCGCAGTTAGAAGCCTGGTTTGCTCACGTGGCAGCCGATCAACAACATCACTCCCTTGCTAAACAAGCGCAGTCGTCTCCAGACGTAGCTAATCGATTGCTCAGTCAATTTGGAATCAAAAGCGCACGAGATGTCATTGCTTTTCTCCAATCACCCGCAGGCTTGATTGCACAAACCATTCTTCATAGAAAAGTCGCAGAAATCATCGCCATGCAGGAGCATATAACCCACCAACATCACCTAAAGTTAGCGCGACACCGAGCGATCGCTTTTTTAATTCTTGGTTTATTACATAAAAAAGAGGAAATCCAATTAAAACGTTTATTCGCAGCCATACAAAAAAAAATTGACGAGAAGCTGCATAGCGAATCGAAACAACAGGTCACAACGCCAACACCTAAGTTGCTGATATTGCCTCTGCTGGAAGAACACTTTAATCATTACGACGCGGCGAGAGAAAGCCTTCAGAACGAATTAAAAATAGGAGAACGACTGGCCGCGACGCTAGAATCAGAATGGCTTGAATTTGAAAAAATGGTCTTTCTCTTCCATAATGAATACGCTATTTACGATCATTTTTTAGATGACATTCACTCGATTTATACCGACAAAGCCCTTGATGCCACTTTAATTGAGCAGAAATTATCGGTTCTAACCGATAATTATAATCAGGAGCTCCAAGCAATAAACCAACTGACGGAGACCGCAGACATGAACGATGAACCAACCCTACTCATTCGGCTCCAAGAAAACGAGGCACGCAAACTACAGATAGCAACGCTCCGGAATGTTCAAGAAGCCATCCCTTCGGATAAAAAGATCATCCAAAAAGAAGGAAAATGCTACCTTTTGCCGGTAAGCCAATCCATCACAGACCTATCTCTCGAGGCACAAGAAGGTGCACATCAAGCGTATTTAAGTTTAAAACCTCGACTTGAAGCAACGCGATCACTGGTTGAAAATGCCCGAACACTAGAAAACGCGCGCTACGCCGAGCAAAATGCATCCCTTTCTGCTCGCACTGGGCTGGTGCAGCAAGAAATCAGGCAATTTGCCAACCAACTCACAAAAATACAAGCCTCTATTGCTCAAGTCTCAATACTCATTGACCAAGCACGTAACCAAGAACAACAAACAACACCAACGCTGACACTAACCCCAACAAGCACACGAGGCCCATCGCCGACGCCAAAATTTAAAGCCAAACACACGTCACCTCCTGCGGCGAGCATGTCATCCTATGCCTCATGTATCTACCGCCTTGAGCTGTGTAAACTCAGAAATAATCCTGAGCTACAACATAACCTCTCACCACAATCGTTAACTAACTTAAACAACAAGGCCCCAACCCTGCAACAACGAACCGCCGCCCAACAACAACTAAGGCCAGGCGTTCCTATGTCCGCGTTGATAGCAGCAACCATCTTGCGCTACAATGACGGTGCGCTTGCGCAACAAATGAAAACATTAAATCCAAACCTATCCCTCTATCACTCGTCCCATCAATTGCTCACGCCATTCAATACGAATCCCAATAAATTAAAACCAAGTTAAACAGAAATTTTCTTCGCAAGCGTCGCCACATGTTTTCCTTGAAAACGAGCAATTTGTAACTCAATCGGGGACGGCGTGCGGCTTCCATCAGCGCCTGTCGTTCCTGCTCCATAAGGGGAGCCACCGCTTATGTGGCTTAAATCAGTCAGGCCCTTCTCTACGTATGGAACGCAAACCAACAGCATGCCGTGATGGATCAATGTATTCCAAAAAGAGGTGATTGTTGTTTCATTCCCTCCTCCCGTGCCCGTCGACGTGAACACACTCCCTATCTTCCCAATCAACGCACCATTGACCCACATCCCACCTGTTTGATCAAGAAAATGATCATATCATTTTTTTGAGCGCATCTAATCCAAGGTTACGCAAACAAGTCATGTTGTCTTCTGGAATAGTGTCCGTGTTACCATAATAAGCAATGGCTTCTGCAACTTGCTCTTCTCGCAGCAGATGCAGCATAGGATAAGGCGAACGGT
>CANISA010000060.1 GCA_947470005.1 Legionellaceae bacterium
GCCGTACCATTCCAAGCACCCCTCGGGTAACTCCTCAAGGAATCGGCTGGGCAGGCAATCATGGAGCTCTCCGGCTCGACGACGCTGCTTCGCTAACGTTAAACACAGGCCCTTTTGTGCGCGTGTGATGCCAACGTAGGCCAACCGGCGCTCTTCTTCGATCGCTTCATCCTCAATACTCACACGATGAGGCAATAACCCCTCTTCCATGCCAACTAAATACACATAAGGAAATTCAAGACCTTTCGATGCGTGCAAAGTCATCAGCTGCACCGTATCCTCAGTGGAATCCTCTGCTTGCTCAAGCCGGTCAATCAACATCAAACGGGTGATCACATCGCGCAAGTCCCCTGCGTCCTCTTTCAACAACAAACGCTCAACCCATGCAATCAGCTCCCACACATGTTCCATGCGTTTTTGCGCTTGGGCCGGTGTGTCGCATTGTTCATAGACGTGTGCCTCGTAACCAATCACATCAACCATTTCACGCAATACATCAGCCACTGAGGCCCCTGTACACCGCACTTTGATCCCCTCTAACCAGGTTTTAAACGTGTGCAACGCTGCGCGTGGTGCGTCGCTTAAGCACGTGCTCAATGCAAAATGATCACAACAAGCGTACAAACCTTGACCACGCGTTTGTGCATACTGCCCGAGGGTGG
Organism: Legionellaceae bacterium; assembly: GCA_947470005.1. Lineage (GTDB taxonomy): Bacteria > Pseudomonadota > Gammaproteobacteria > Legionellales > Legionellaceae > JAGVJT01. The sequence goes on from CANISA010000060.1 coordinate 663, forward strand.
TCAGCGTGGTTTCACCAATCCCGCGCTTCGGCGTATTAATCACACGCAGAAACGCCGCATCATCGGCTTCATTACAGAGCAATTTTAGATAGGCAAAAATATCTTTGACCTCCGTGCGCGCAAACCACGATTGCCCACCGCTGACGCGGTAAGGGATCCCATGTTGTCGCAGGGCCGTCTCAAACGCACGCGATTGATGGTTCCCTCGGTACAAGACGGCATAGTCCCCATACGTTGTTCGCGATCGCAATTTATGGCTAATCAAATCAGCGACGACTTGATCTGCTTCATCTGGCTCATCTTTACAACATAAAACACGCAACAAGTCCCCAGGACCTAACTCACTCCACAAGGTCTTGGTGAACGCATGCGGGTTATGCGCGATTAATTGATTGGCGGCCTGCAAAATTCGCCCCGTTGAGCGATAATTTTGCTCGAGCTTGATCAATTTCAATTGAGGGTAATCCTCTTTCAACTGGATGAGATTTTCAGGTTTAGCCCCTCGCCACGCATAAATGGACTGATCATCATCCCCTACCACCGTAAACGATGCACGGCCTTTTACTAACAATTGAACCAAGGTGTATTGGCACGTATTCGAGTCTTGGTACTCATCAATCAATAAATGCCTAATTTTGTTTTGCCAATGCTCCAAACAGGCCGCATGCTCTAAAAAAAGCTGAACAGGCAAACAAATCAAATCATCAAAATCAACGGCGTTATAGGCGCGAAGCGTTTGTTGATAGCGAGGGTAAAACCCCACAGCCTCTTCAAACGTCGCACACGTCGGTGTGAGGCGCATCACATCATCCGGACTCAACTGTGCATTTTTCCATGCGGACACCAGCGCCTGCACACGTTGCACGTCCTCGCGGCTATTCCCTCGCGCAGGGGGAAGCAAGCCCCGAAAAATTTGAGCTGAATCTTCACTATCAAAAATAGAAAAACCTGGCTTTAACCCACATCGCGCGACGTCTCGCTTCACGATGCTGAGCCCCAAGGTATGGAACGTCGCGACCTTTAACCCTCGACGCGCATGCGCCGGCAGGACCGTACGAACACGGGTCTTCATTTCATTGGCCGCTTTGTTCGTGAAGGTCACCGCATAAACAGAGTGGGGTTGATAACCACACTGTTCAATTAAATAAGCCATTTTTTCCGTAATAACGCGCGTCTTCCCACTGCCCGCCCCGGCTAACACCAATAATGGCCCATCCAAGTAACGTACAGCAGCCATTTGTTGTGGATTGAGCATGGTGAAACCAACATCCGTTCAAAAGAAAAATAGGCTGCATTGTAGCATGAGACGCATCCTACTGAATCCGAGAATAATCCCCTGAAATTAACCCCGAGCTTGGCTGCGCGGCTTGGCAATAGTAACCCCGCATGGATTGAAGAATACTTTGCATGTTGGTGAATTGAGCGCTGAGCTGAAAATACAATTCCGCGGTTTCAGCCGCTTGCAACTCGGCTGCTGTCAAATAAGCCGCTTGCCCCATTTCGGTAAAATATTCCAACCGTACATGGCGCCGTGCAGCCAGGCCTGGAAAAAGACCTGAAAAAAGTAAACTTTTATCACCAACATCTCGCAATAATTCCACTTGACGTCGATCGGACGCCTGCATGGCTTCAAGAAAATCGAGAGCGACCACCGATTCAACCCATTGACTGTTTTCTGAAAAACGCTTCAGCAAAAACACCAAATAGCTTTCCGTGTTTTCATTTAAGATCAACTGAGTCGCGGCTTGCGCTTCATTCACCAAGGCATGCCATTGGCATGTATCTGTGGGGTATAGAATCAATTTACTCATGATTTATCACCGTAATTAAGTGGCTTATCTTTAGTTTAGCAAAAATTATGCAAGATGCGCTGTTACAATGACGCGTTCGTTGTATAATCTATACCCTGAGAACCCACGTTTGCTTTTGCAATCGAATATTTGATGGCTAGCGGTGTCTGGTCATCCTCCACTGAAGGTCATTATGATTGAACAAATTAGAAACATCGCTATCATCGCTCACGTCGACCATGGTAAAACAACGCTCGTCGATAAACTGCTCGAACAAACAGGCACATTGAACGACCGCGCCCCCAAAGTTGAGCGACTGATGGATTCCAACGCGCTTGAAAAAGAACGCGGAATCACCATTCTTGCCAAAAATACCTCTGTGCATTGGAAAGGCTATCAAATTAACATCGTGGATACCCCAGGGCATGCTGACTTTGGCGGAGAAGTGGAGCGTATCTTATCCATGGTCGACTGCGTCTTATTATTGGTCGATGCGGTGGACGGCCCCATGCCACAAACACGATTTGTCACACAAAAAGCATTTGCACGTGGCCTACATCCAATTGTCGTCATCAACAAAATTGACCGGCCCGGTGCAAGACCTCATTGGGTCATGGATCAAGTCTTTGATTTGTTTGATAACTTAGGCGCAACAGATGCGCAGCTTGATTTTCCCGTCGTGTACGCTTCAGCGCTCAATGGCTATGCCAAGCTTAATCTCGAAGATGAAGCGACCGATATGGGTGCCTTATTACAAACCATCGTCGATGAAGTGTCTCCTCCCGACGTCGATGCCAATGGCCCTTTTCAAATGCAAATCAGTTCGTTGGATTATTCAACGTACGTGGGAACAATTGGCATTGGGCGCGTTAGCCGTGGTCATATTAAAGCGAAAGGCGCGGTTAAAATCATCGACAAGCACGGCGAAGTACGTGCAGGCCGTGTGTTGCAATTACTCGGATTTAGAGGCCTTGAGCGTGTTGAAATTGAAGAAGCACGCGCAGGCGATATCATTGCCGTGAGCGGAATTTCTGATTTGCATATCTCCGATACGCTGTGCGATCCGGCCACCGTTGAAGCACTCCCGCCACTGATTGTTGATGAACCAACCATCAGCATGATCTTCCAAGTCAATGACTCGCCTTTTGCCGGCCAAGAAGGTAAATTTGTCACCAGCCGCAAGATTCGTGAGCGTTTGCAAACGGAGCTATTGCATAACGTGGCTCTTCGCGTAGAAGACACCCCCGATCCCGATAAATTCAGGGTCTCTGGCCGTGGTGAGTTGCATTTGTCCATTTTGATTGAAACCATGCGTCGTGAAGGCTACGAGTTGGCGATTTGTAAACCTGAAGTCATCTTGCGTGAAGAAGAAGGTGAGCTTCGCGAACCGTATGAGCGCCTTACGGTTGATGTGGAAGAACAACATCAAGGCACCATGATGGAAAAACTAGGTGAACGTCGTGGTGATCTGCAGAACATGGTCCCGGATGGCAAAGGCCGTGTCCGTTTAGATTACATCATTCCAACGCGTGGATTGATTGGCTTTCACACGGAATTTTTATCAGCAACGTCTGGAACCGGGTTACTGTACCATGTCTATGATCATTATGGTTTGGCCGTGCGTGGTCGGATTGGAAAACGGAACAGTGGTGTGTTGGTTGCAAGCTGCGGAGGGACCGCGCGTGGATTTGCACTGTTCAATATTCAAGAGCGTGGCCGGTTGTTCCTCGATCCACAAACGCCAATCTACGAAGGCATGGTTGTAGGGATCCATGCACGCGATAACGATTTGGTCGTCAACGTGACGAGAGAAAAACAATTGACTAACGTCAGGGCGTCAGGCACAGATGAGAACATCGTTCTTACGCCTGCCATCAAGTACTCCTTGGAGCAGGCCCTTGAATTCATCGATGATGATGAGCTCGTGGAAGTCACGCCACAAAACATTCGCTTGCGAAAAAAAGAATTAAAAGAAAATGATCGCAAACGGACGTCACGCGCAGCCAACAGTGACCCGAGCGCACCCAACAAATGACCCATCGCCCCTTCAAACGTGTCATTTTGTACGCACGCCTACACCGCGCCAATCAAGGCGTGAGTGAAACCTTGCAACGTTTGGTGGAGTACTTGCACACCCTCGATGTCGATACGTTTCTCGACATCGATACAGCTGATCATTTTGCCCTAAGCCTACGCATCTTGCCTCGAGAGAAGATGCGTAGCTCGGGCGATCTCATCATCGTCATCGGTGGCGACGGTAGTCTTTTGTCTGCTGCACGCATGGCCATCCAGATGAATGTACCTGTCATTGGAATCAACCGGGGGCATTTAGGCTTTTTAACCGATATTTCGCCGAATGAACTCGAGGCCCAATTAGGCCCCGTATTAGCTGGACATTACACCGAAGAAGCACGATTTTTACTAAGCATACGCGCCATTGGCACCGGTTCGGAGCACGTGGTAGGCTCAGCACTGAATGACATTGTCTTGAGTCGCGCAAATGCCACCCACTTAATTACCTTTGATGTATACATCAATGAACAGTTCGTCAGTCATTACCGTGCTGATGGATTAATCCTCGCGACCCCAACCGGGTCCACAGCCTATGCATTATCTGCCGGCGGCCCCATCATGCATCCCGATCTCCACGCCGTTGTGATCGTCCCCATGTTTTCACATAGTTTAAGTTCACGCCCACTGGTGGTCGATGCTAACGCCAAAATTGTGCTTAAAATCAGCGAACACAATGACAGCGTGTTACAAATGAGCTGCGATGGGCAGGAGTCTCACGTCGTCAACCCAGGGCAGACCGTCGTCCTTGAAAAAAATACGAAAGAACTTCGTCTGTTGCATCCATCCGATTACCATTACTATGATACTTTACGTGTAAAACTAGGCTGGGGATCCAAACCCCAAGGATAAGACATGCTAGGTTCCTTGTGTATTGAAAATTTTGCCATTGTCGCCCACCTTGAGTTGGATTTCAGCCAAGGCATGACCGCCTTCACAGGCGAAACCGGGGCGGGTAAATCCATCATGATCGATGCCTTGATGCTTGCCTTAGGCGGGCGCGCCGATGCTTCGGTTATACGGCCGGGTGCCGACAAGTGTGAAATTCACGCTAGTTTTACGTTTGATTTTCATTCTGAGCCTGCTCGCTGGCTTACTGCACACGATCTCTCAACGGACACGCACGAGGTTTGGTTGCGCCGTGTGATCTCCACCGAGGGGCGCTCAAAATCATACATCAATGGCCAACCCTTCCCGCTGCAAAAAGTAAAAGAATTCAGCGAGTTATTGGTTGATATTCATGGCCAACATCAACATCAACGGCTCTTGCAGCACGCCACCCATCGCCAACAACTCGACCAATACGCGAATCACCACGACTTGCTCGACGACGTCAGCCGACTCTACCGTGACTGCCTGCGCCTAAAACAAGCACAAGAAGCCATTACTAGCCAGGCGGCTAACCGTGAGCGTGCCGATTTATTGCACTATCAGATTGAAGAGTTACGACAACTCAACCTGCAAGACGGAGAGATGCAAGCCCTTCATGAAGAACACCAGTTGCTACACCACGCCAAAGAGTACCTGGAACAAACCGAGCAGGCCAAAGCAACCCTTGCGGGCGATGACGAAAGCCTGGGTCTTTGCCAACAGCTCCATGCTCTACTTCACATCCTCAACACACTCCCCAGCGAACACCCTCGCGTAAAAAACACACATGAATTCATTACGAATGCGCTGATTCAATGCGATGAAGCGTTGGATGAAATCGAGCATTTTTCAACAGAAATTCAGCTTGATCCTGAACGGCTACACGTCGTTGAGGCGCGCATCAGTTGCCTACATCAAGCCGCGCGTAAATATCACTTGGAGGCCAACCAACTGCTCACGCATTTGCACACCCTTGAACACGAACAACAACAACTCGAGCAAGCCGACTCCGAACGACACCTCATCGCCGAACGCACCCACAAAGCAGTTGCCGCCTATCAGCACGCAGCCGCAGCACTTCATGAATCACGCATACGCCACGCCACCCCCTTAGCGGATGAAATCGGGAGCATCATTCGCCAATTGGGGATCCCTAAAGGCTTTATTGAAGTCCGAATTTCCCCGTTAGAAACAATGCAAGCCCATGGGCAAGATAAAGTCGAATATTATGTGTGCACCAACCCAGGCTTAGCGCCAGATACGCTCTCAAAGATAGCCTCTGGCGGCGAGCTGTCACGCATCAGCCTTAGCATTCAACTCATTACCGCCCAAAAGCGCGCAGCCACCCCCACCTTGCTGTTTGATGAGGTCGATGTAGGCATTGGCGGCACAACCGCCGCGTTGGTCGGACAACTGCTGCGAAAACTAGGCGAGCATTTGCAAGTGTTTTGCGTCACACACCAACCGCAAGTAGCATCAGCGGCCCATCACCACTGTTTGGTCGAAAAATACATTGAAGGGGAGCACACGTTCTCCCGCATCAAGGCTTTAGCGCCACTCGAGAAAATCCAAGAGATAGCCCGCATGTTGGGCGGACTCACCATCACGGATCAAACGCGCTCTCACGCACGTGCGTTGCTGCTTGAAAGTCATCAAGACGTGTTGTGACTTAAGGCTTTGGGGGCTTTGGGGGCTCTGCGTTATCGTGATCAGGCGTGTGTTTTTGTTTTTTACGACCGCCTTCCCTGCTGAAGAAAGGACCTGCTAGTGAATGCTTATAATCTGGCTCAAGGGGTGCCCCGGTCGACTTTTTGGCGGTGACTGACGGCTGAGGTTTCGCGTTAACCGCACTGATCATTAGGGAAATGATGCAGCCCCACGTAACACCTCACTCTCTCGTGTATCGACGCTTACCAACCAGTTGCATGCGCTTATTCAATGCAGTGATGTATCGACCCATGTTCAGCACTCCAAAATATACGGGGCAATTAAAAAAAATACACTCAATATTGTTGACAAAACAAACGCTACTTAGTACAATTTTAGATCATAAATAAACGTGAGACACCGATGGCCAATACCTTACTCTCCGCTGAAACGGATAAACTCAGGCAATATTACAAAACATTAAGTTGGTTTGGTCGCCTTTTTTTTCCCGGAAAACTCAAACAAGCACTCACCACGCATGCGTCTCCCTTAGATATTACGCAAGCCGCATTCAGCAGTACTTGGTTTTTTCAACGGTGGTTTTTTAAGGGCCTACGTGATTTTTTTCAATCGAAAATCATTCAATCGTACCAAGCGGGAGTTGACGTCACGTCGTTACCTAAACCTGAAAAAGAGACGTACAGAGAAGACGATCAGCCGCAGCATCCCGAGGAACACCTAGACCTGTTCGACCCTGAAGAGAATACCCCTTCTTTTGATCCGTCTGATCCCATGGCTAACGTCCGGGCACACTACCAACCCCGCTTAAATGCCTTAAGAGGCGTGGCCTCGCGAGGCGGTCGAGATGATCCTGCTTTTCAAGCCGTCTTAACGGCATTAAGAGCACGTTATCAACAAAACCCTGCGCACATTCAATCAAATGGACAGGATGTCATCTTACCCCTGAATTGGGCCGATTTTGACGCACTTCCACTGGACTGGCAAACGCGCCAAC
>CANISA010000061.1 GCA_947470005.1 Legionellaceae bacterium
ACAATTTCCTAAAATTCATTCGTGAGGCGTATATGTTGGGCCCTGGCCCAACATATTCAACTACTCAACCTCATTTCGATTAGGAGCATTAAAAATAATCTAGTGTGATTTTTAATAATACATCCTCGCCTGGTGCATAATAATCATCCGGACATTTCGACGGTTAATGGCTACAGCCCCGATAACCGGGCAAGTAGAGTTGTTTTACAGGATCTGCACACAGAGTTATCCACAGAAAATGTGGGTAACTTTTTTCGGTTTTACGAAAAAATAAAAAATAAAAAATTTTGCTTTCAATAAGTTATGTTTTTTTTATATATGGGTTTGAGGTAAGAGTTGACTCATTTTAAAAAACTATCCACATGCAACATGGGTGTAGCAATTACAAATAGTTCAGCGAGTATCTTACGTGAATATTATATGAAAAAACAGTCTTGACAGACCTTTTTCTTAAGAAATATTCTCATACTTGAAAAAAAGATTCAAAGTCGCCAAGCCAGCGCTTGGCGAGCCCTGCCGCAACGGCGGGTTGTTCTTGCAGCAGCTGGTTCGCGACCGAGGCCACGGAGGCGAGTAGCGCGTGGTCACGCGGTAAGCTTGCAATTTTAAAGGGACGGTACCCTGTTTGCTGCGTGCCAAGGACCTGCCCCGCACCCCGTAATTGCAGATCTTTTTCAGCAATGATAAACCCATCCGTTGTTTCGCGGAGTAGGCGTAAACGTTCGGTGGCGTTTCTGGACAAGGGGCTTTGATACAGCAGCAGGCAATGAGATTGGGTACTCCCTCGTCCCACACGTCCTCGCAATTGATGCAGCTGGGACAATCCCAGGCGCTCCGCATTTTCAATGATCATTAAGCTTGCATTGGGCACGTCGACGCCTACTTCAATCACGGTTGTGGCGACCAATAAATCAATGACGCCTTCTTTAAATGCACGCATGATGGCTTCTTTATCAACGCCTTTCATTCGTCCATGCACGAGGCCGATACGAGCGTGTGGCAATTGGGCTTGTAGCGCTTCAGCACTGACGGTTGCAGCCATGCATTGCAATGTTTCTGACTCATCAATCAGGGTGCAGACCCAGTAAGCTTGACGCCCTTCTGTCATTGCGTTTTGAAGTCGCACGATGATCAGATCGCGTTTAGTTTGGTTGAGAATGACGGTCATGATGGGTGTGCGACCTGGAGGCAATTCGTCAATTACGGAGAGATCAAGATGAGCAAATTGAGTCATGGCCAGTGTTCGCGGGATAGGGGTAGCTGTCATCATCAATTGATGAGGTATACCGAGGCTAGATTCTCCTTTTTGTTGGAGCAAAAGCCGTTGTTCCACGCCAAATCGGTGTTGCTCATCGATAATAACTAATCCTAATTGAGGAAACTCAACCGCGTCTTGAAAGAGCGCGTGAGTCCCAACAAGGAGCTGACACGTTTGGTCGTTCAGCGAGGCTAAGGTTTCTCGTCGTGCTTTAGCGTTCATTTTACCACTCAATCGACGGACGTTAATGCCCAATGGCAGAAACCAAGACGTAAGCGTATGAGCGTGTTGCTCTGTCAAGAGATCAGTGGGGGCCATGAGCGCGACTTGATGGCCGTTGGCGATGACTTGCATCGCAGCAAGGGCCGCGATGACTGTTTTTCCGGCACCAACGTCGCCTTGAATCAAGCGTAGCATGGGTTTGCTTTGTATCAAATCTTGACTGATTTCGTCGTGAACACGTTGTTGTGCGGAGGTCAGTGTAAACGGTAGCGTCTGTATTAAGCGTGTTAATTCATGCTCGTTGCGTGGAAAAGAGCGTGCTGTCAGGGCCTCGCGTTCACGGCGTGCAAATTGCAAACTGACGCGTTTGGCGATGAGCTCATCGAAAGCGAGTCGTTTTAGGCCTGGATGTGTGCCATGTTCTAATGTGTGTAGCACGATGTCAGGCGGTGGATTATGCAGTTGATCGAGTGCTTCGGCCAGGGGCAAAAAGCCCAATTGAGCCAATTGATCGGTCGTCATCCATTCAAGCGCGTGCAAGACCGGTTGGCACTGGCTCAATGCCAGTTTGATCAATTGTCGAAGTCGTGTTTGGCCAAGTCCTTGCGTTGTGGGGTAAATAGGCGTCAATGTTTCATCCACGGAGCACGCCTCTTGTTCGTCACAGAGTATGCGATACTCAGGGTGGATCATTTCGGGCGTGTTGGAAAATGAACGGATTTCTCCGAACGCACGAATCAGTGGTGCTTCTCGCAAAAGGGCGACTTGATGTTTATTAAAATGGAAAAAGCGAAGTTTCAATAACCCGGTTTTATCTTCGATGGAGCAAGACAGGGTCATCCGTTTGCCGTAGGTCACGTCTGTTTGACACACACGGCCTGAAATCACGCACCAGTCGTTTATTCGCACGTCTTGAATAGCCGTCACGCGGGTTCTGTCTTGGTATCGAAAAGGCAAGTGAAAAAGCAAGTCTTGAAGGGTCTTGATTCCACATTGTTGCAATTTGGAGGCAAGAGCCGGGCCTACACCGGAGAGGGTTTCACAGGGTTGCGTTAGCACAGATAAAAGCGTCCTCAAATAGCCTAAGCCTCAATCAGCGTGACATGATGATTGAGGCAATCGCATTATTCAGCTTCCGCTTTATCCAGTACTCGATCAGGCATGGTGACGTTTAACTCTAACACGGAGCTGTCACCCGTGCGCTCGAGGTTAACAATCACACGGTCGCGGTCAATGGAAACGTATTTAGCGATGACAGCCAATATTTCTTCTTGTAGCTTAGGCAAATAATCTGGCGTATTTCGCTGAGATCGTTCGTGAGAAATAATAATCTGTAACCGCTCTTTGGCTACAGATGATGACGTGTTGTTTCTTCGACGCAGGTAACTAAAAATGCTCATGCTAGTGCATCCTCCTTGTTTTTACCAAATAATCGTCGCAAAATCCCTTTGCGCTCAACGTTAATAAATCGCATAGGCCGATCTTCGCCTACGAAGCGGGCAACCGCATCTTGATAAGCAAGTCCGGCATCACTGTGTTCATCAAGAACCACTGGCGTGCCTGTATTTGATGCCTTCAGGACCGCCTTAGACTCGGGAATGATTCCAATCAGTGGAATAGCTAAAATATCTTTAACATCTTGTACGGACAGCATGTCGCCTTTTTCAACGCGTTCAGCATCATAACGAGTCAACAATAAATGTTCTTGGATGGGATCTCGCCCATCGATTGCGCGCTTGGTTTTACTGGCCAATATTCCTAAGATTCGATCAGAGTCTCGCACAGAAGATACTTCTGGGTTTGTGACCAAAATCGCATGATCAGCAAAATGCATCGCCATCAGGGCACCTGTTTCAATGCCAGCTGGGGAATCGCAAATAATGTATTCAAAGTCTTTTGATAATTCGGTTAATACGCGTTCAACACCGTCCAAGGTTAGCGCATCTTTGTCACGCGTTTGGGATGCCGGGAGAATAAATAATTGAGGCAATCGTTTGTCTTTGATCAGCGCTTGCTTCAACGAGGCTTCTCCATTGATCACATTCACAAAGTCATAGACCACTCGACGCTCACAACCCATGATGAGATCAAGGTTTCGAAGGCCGATGTCAAAATCGATGACGACGGTTTTATGTCCTCGCATCGCAAGGGCTGATGAAATGGCCGCAGAAGACGTGGTCTTACCAACGCCGCCTTTTCCAGAGGTAACTACGATAATTTTAGCCAACGCTAAACCCTTCCTTATTTGGTTGATCAAACGTACCTCTGAGTGTACATGCACTCCATGGGATGATTCAACCATCTTTGAACAATTGAGTTAATTAGCGTCCTAGAATGAGCGGTTGATTGCGGTTTGATTGGTTGTTTTTTTTTAAACATTGTTATAAAATGATCGGTTAATTTTAATGACCGGGAATCACCATGGCTTTTACAGTGCTACAGCAGGCGTTAACGTTTGATGATGTATTACTTGTGCCAGCCCATTCGGGGGTTCTTCCGAAAGACGTGTGTTTGAAAGCACGTTTAACGCGTAACATTGAGTTGAACGTGCCGTTGGTTTCTGCTGCGATGGACACAGTGACTGAAGCGCGTCTGGCCATTGCCATGGCCCAAGAGGGCGGCATTGGGATCATCCATAAGAACATGACCACCATGGCTCAAGCGGATGAAGTCAGGAAAGTCAAAAAATTTGAAAGTGGCATGGTGAAAGATCCCATTTTCGTCCCACCCACACGGACGGTCAAAGAATTGTTGGCGATCATGGCCAAGCATAATATTTCTGGTGTGCCCGTCGTTGATGGGGAGCACTTGATAGGGATTATTACGAGCCGAGACATTCGATTTGAAACAAACTTATCTCTGCCTGTTTCTGCTGTGATGACACCGAAAGACCGCTTGGTTACGGTTCGTGAAGGGGCAAGCAGAGAAGTCATTCGAAGCTTGCTGCATAAACATCGCATCGAGAAACTTTTGGTGGTCAATGAAGCATTTTGCCTGCGCGGGTTGATTACCGTCAAAGACATTCAAAAGGCCAAAGAAAAGCCCTACGCTTGTAAAGATCAGTCTGAGCAGCTTCGAGTGGGTGCTGCAGTCGGTGTGGGTGAAGGCACGGAAGAGCGGGTTGGCGCCCTCGTGGATGCCGGTGTGGATGTTATTGTTGTGGATACCGCACATGGCCATTCGCAAGGCGTATTAAATCGGGTCCAATGGATTAAGAAAAATTTCCCTAACTTGCAGGTCATTGGCGGCAATATTGCAACGGCGGATGCGGCACATGCGCTTGTTGCCATGGGAGCCGATGCCGTCAAGGTAGGGATTGGCCCGGGCTCCATTTGCACCACGCGAATTGTTACGGGTGTGGGCATTCCTCAAATCACGGCTATTGCTAATGTGGCCGCGGCTCTTCGAGGTGAAGTGCCCATTATTGCTGATGGTGGTCTTCGTTTTTCAGGGGATATTGCAAAAGCATTGGCAGCCGGTGGATGTACTGTGATGATCGGTGGTATGTTCGCGGGCACGGAGGAGTCGCCTGGTGAAATAGAATTGTATCAAGGACGCACCTATAAAGGGTATCGCGGAATGGGTTCTATTGGGGCAATGTCCCAGGCACAAGGGTCAAGTGATCGTTATTTTCAGGAGATGAATCAAGGGGTCGAAAAACTAGTTCCTGAAGGCATTGAGGGGCGAGTACCTTATAAAGGCCCCCTTCAGACGATCACGCATCAATTGCTCGGTGGGTTGCGTTCCTGCATGGGATACACCGGATGTGGAACCATTGCAGAATTGCATGAAAAGGCGGTGTTTGTCCAAGTCACACACGCGGGGATCCGCGAGTCGCATGTGCATGACGTGAGCATCACGAAGCAAGCACCCAACTACCAAATTGATAATTAAGGCCTGTTGTACAACATGAAAAAAAATCAACGAAAAAGTATGCTGATCCTCGACTTTGGATCGCAATACACTCAACTTATCGGTCGACGCGTACGAGAAATGGGCGTGTATTGTGAAATTCATCCGTTTAATGTCGACAAATCACGTCTAGAGCACCTTGAATTGTGTGGATTGATCCTGTCGGGAGGGCCATCGACAGTGACAGAAGAGCACAGTCCGAGAGCTCCAGTATGGGTTTTTGAAGCAGGAATTCCTGTGCTTGGCATTTGCTATGGCATGCAGACCATGGCGGCTCAACTCGGAGGGGTTGTGAAGGGTTCATCTGTGCATGAGTATGGTTATGCACAGCTTCATATTCAAACGCAATGCCCGTTGTTCCAAGGGATAATCGATGAGAATGGCTCAGATGAATTAGACGTGTGGATGAGTCATGGTGATCAAGTGACCGCGTTGCCGACAGGATTTGAGACCATTGCTCACACAAGAGACGCACCAATCGCTGGCATGGCTCATCCTTTGCATCATTGGTACGGGTTACAATTTCATCCTGAAGTGACGCATACGCCCAAAGGGACGGCATTGCTTAAACGTTTTGTGATGGACATTTGCAAGGCCGAAGCAAGCTGGACGACGAGTGCCATCATTGACCAATTGGTTGATCAAATCAAAACGCAAGTGGGTTCAGATAAAGTATTGCTTGGTTTGTCTGGCGGCGTGGATTCCTCCGTGGTGGCAGCACTGTTGCACCAAGCCATAGGGACTCAACTGGTTGGCGTGTTTGTTGATACTGGGCTGTTGCGTTTGAATGAAGCGACACAAGTGAAGGCTATGTTTGCGGAGCACATGGGCATCAACCTTGTCTGCGTTGAGGCACAAGATACGTTTTTAAATGCATTGAAAGGGGTCACGTGCCCGGAAGAGAAGCGAAAGATCATTGGAAAGACCTTTATTGATGTGTTTGCTGACGAGGCAATACGTATTCCAGGCGTGAGTTGGTTAGCTCAGGGCACTATTTATCCGGACGTCATTGAGTCAGCGGCTATTCCAGGGCATGGAGGGACTGCGCTGATTAAGTCTCATCATAATGTAGGTGGTTTGCCTGAGGTCATGCCATTCCAATTACTTGAGCCATTGCGTGAGTTATTCAAAGACGAAGTGCGGGCGATGGGGCTTGCCTTAGGGTTACCGCACGAAATGGTTTACCGACACCCATTCCCAGGCCCAGGCCTCGGCGTTCGAATTCTTGGCGAAGTCACTGGGGCGTTTGCTGACATCTTGCGGCATGCGGATGCATTATTTATTGACGCGTTGCGCGAGGCGGACTTGTATCATAAGGTGAGCCAAGCGTTTGCTGTGTTTTTGCCAGTAAAAAGTGTAGGCGTGATGGGGGATGGGCGTCGTTATGATTACGTGATTTGCCTGCGTGCTGTAGAGAGTGAAGATTTCATGACCGCCCACTGGGCGCAATTGCCTTGGGATTTTTTAGCCGGGGTTTCCAATCGAATCATCAATGAAGTCCATGGCGTCTCTCGCGTGGTGTATGATATTTCAGGAAAACCACCCGCCACGATTGAATGGGAATAAGTGACGCCTATTGGATGCAGCGCGCCTACGCACTAGCCCTGCGCGCGCGCGCGGAAGGGGAGGTTCCGGTTGGGGCTGTTGTTGTGGGTGAAGGTAACCAATTATTGGGCGAAGGCTTTAATCAAGTCCTAACAAACAACGATCCTACCGCGCATGCTGAAATGATCGCCATCCGAAACGCCGCCGCTCATCAGAACAATTATCGCTTAAATAATGCCACGCTTTATGTCACGTTAGAGCCCTGCTGCATGTGCGCCGGGGCGTTGGTTCACGCGCGCGTTCATCGTCTCGTGTTTGCAACACGTGACCTACGGGCAGGCGCCGCAGGCTCAGTGTTTAACTTGATGCAAAGCCGAGCACTTAACCACGCCATTCAGATGGATGAGGGACCACTTCAACAAGAGAGCGCTGCGCTATTGATTGATTTTTTTAAGATACGACGAGAATAGATTTACGTACGGACCGGGTCAGATCGGAATATAACATCGTTAAGGACTGTCCCACCTCGGTTGAACGGGTTAAATTATTCTAAATAATGAAGGCAATTCGGATAAAATACTGTATATTACAACACTATTTTCAACTCAGCCTATGAAGAGTTCTATGTCTAATTTAAACGTATACCCTACGACTGATTTAAACCTTTACAGAAACATTGGTGTCTTCGCCCACGTAGATGCCGGAAAAACAACCACTACCGAGCGTATTCTTAAGCTCACCAACAGCATTCACAAAATCGGTGAGGTTCACGATGGTGAGTCAACAACCGATTTCATGCCACAGGAAGCTGAACGCGGCATTACCATCCAGTCAGCAGCGGTCAGCTGTTTCTGGAAAGGGACTCGCTTCAACATCATCGATACCCCCGGACACGTTGACTTCACCGTAGAAGTGTATCGTTCACTGAAGGTCCTCGATGGCGGCATCGGCGTATTCTGTGGTTCTGGCGGCGTCGAGCCTCAGTCCGAAACCAACTGGCGCTATGCGAACGATTCAAAAGTATCTCGTTTGATTTTTGTAAACAAACTGGACCGTATTGGCGCTGACTTCT
>CANISA010000062.1 GCA_947470005.1 Legionellaceae bacterium
CGTTGGCGGAGCAACAAGCCCATGAGCATTGGGATAAATTAGTCCGTGCCACCGCTGAGGTGGATAATATTCGACGCCGTGCTGAACGTGATGTAACGAATGCGCATCGGTATGCGCTGGAAAAATTTATTAATACCTTGCTGCCCGTCGTAGACAGTCTGGAGCATGCCATCGTGCTTGCTGAGAAAAAAGAGGATGCGACCCTGCATGAAGGGCTTGAGCTGACGATGAGGTTGCTGCTGGGCGTGCTTGATAAGGCTGATGTGAGACAGGTAGACCCACAGGGCCTGCCCTTTAATCCACAAGAACATGAAGCGATGTCGATTCAAGAGACAGAAGATGTTCCGCCTAACACCGTGTTGACGGTTTTTCAGAAAGGGTATGTGCTCAACGATCGGATGATTCGCCCCGCACGTGTGATTGTTTCGAAAGAAAAAAAGCACGTTTGACTTGAAATGAAGAAATAACCCCTCATATGACCCTCATGACAACATGAGTAACTGATTGGAGTATAGAAAATGGCAGATATAATTATTGGAATCGATTTAGGAACCACGAACTCTTGCGTTGCGATCATGGAAGGGAAGACTCCCCGCG
Organism: Legionellaceae bacterium; assembly: GCA_947470005.1. GTDB lineage: Bacteria > Pseudomonadota > Gammaproteobacteria > Legionellales > Legionellaceae > JAGVJT01. The sequence goes on from CANISA010000062.1 coordinate 598, forward strand.
TGATTGAGAATGCGGAAGGGCACCGCACCACGCCGTCTATTGTCGCCTATACCAATGACAAAGAGGTCTTGGTTGGTCAGGCAGCAAAACGCCAAGCCGTGACTAACCCTGAGAATACGTTGTACGCCATCAAGCGACTCATTGGTCGACGATTCGATGATGCTGTCGTTCAAAAAGACATTAAAATGGTGCCGTACAAGATCGTTAAAGCGGACAATGGGGATGCGTGGGTCCGCGTGAAAGGGGAAGATAAGGCGCCGCCACAAATTTCAGCTGATGTGTTGCGTAAGATGAAAAAAACGGCGGAAGATTACCTTGGGAAAGAAGTGACTCAAGCGGTGATCACGGTTCCAGCATACTTTAATGATTCACAACGCCAAGCGACGAAAGATGCGGGTCGTATTGCGGGGCTTGAAGTTAAACGGATCATCAATGAGCCGACGGCAGCTGCCTTGGCCTATGGAATGGACAAAAAACGAGGTGACTCCGTCATCGCAGTGTATGACCTTGGCGGTGGAACGTTTGATATTTCCATCATCGAAATTGCCGTGGTGGATGGCGAGCACCAATTTGAGGTGTTGGCCACAAATGGTGATACGTTCTTGGGTGGGGAAGATTTTGACTTGGCGTTGATCGAGTATTTAGCGGCTGAATTTAAAAAAGACTCTGGCATTGACTTACATAATGATCCACTGGCCTTGCAACGCCTGAAGGAAGCGGCTGAAAAAGCGAAGATTGAATTGTCTTCTGCTCAACAGACGGATGTTAATTTGCCATATATCACAGCAGATGCCTCAGGTCCGAAGCATTTGACCCTCAAATTAACACGAGCGAAGCTTGAATCGTTAGTTGAAAAACTCGTTGAGCGTACCGTGGAGCCTTGTAAAACAGCGTTGAAAGACGCCAAGTTGACCATCGGTCAAATTGATGAAGTTATTTTAGTGGGTGGACAAACACGAATGCCGATGGTTCAAAAAATTGTTGAAGAGTTTTTCGGCAAAGAACCACGACGTGATGTGAACCCGGATGAAGCGGTTGCAGTAGGCGCGGCCATTCAGGCTGCTGTATTGTCAGGTGATGTAAAAGATATTCTGTTGTTGGACGTTACCCCGTTGTCGCTTGGAATTGAAACATTAGGCGGCGTGATGACTAAATTAATTGAAAAAAATACAACAATCCCGACGAAAGCGAATCAAGTGTTCTCAACAGCGGATAATAATCAAACCGCTGTGACGGTGCATGTGTTACAAGGGGAGCGTGATCAGGCCTCAGCGAACAAGTCACTCGGGCGATTTGATTTGAGCGACATTCCACCCGCGCCACGCGGTGTGCCACAAATTGAGGTGACGTTTGATATTGACGCCAACGGTATTTTAAATGTGTCAGCTAAAGATAAGGCGTCTGGTAAAGCGCAGTCCATTATCATCAAAGCGTCCAGTGGGTTGAGTGAAGATGAAGTCGCGGCCATGGTAAACGATGCAAAAACACATGCTGAAGACGATAAAAAGTTTAAAGAATTGGTGGATTTGCGTAACCAAGCCGATAACATTATCCACAGCAGTGAAAAATCGTTGAAAGATTTAGCCGGCGATCTATCGGAAGACGAGTCAAAAGGCATTGAAAGCGCGATTGCTGAATTGAAAGAAGCACTGAAAGCGAATGATAAAGCCGAGATTGAAGCGAAGCTAAGCGTCTTAACGGAGGCTTCCGGCAAGATGGCTGAACGTGTTTATGCAAAAAAATCAGCAGAGGAAGGTCAAGCTGGTGCAGAAACCGCGAGCACGTCAGAGAATAAAAACAAAGACGATGGTGTGGTTGATGCTGAGTTTGAAGAAGTGAAGGAAGAAGACAAGCATTAATTTTATTGACCTCAATGATTGTGTATCAACACGATGATTGAGGTCATTTTTTTATTTAAAAAATATGTGAGCGCTTAATGCAACAGCATGATTATTACGAATTACTCGGTGTAAGCCGTGGCGCCAGTGACGCTGAAATTAAAAAAGCGTACCGCAAACAGGCGATGAAACATCATCCGGATCGTAATTCAGGTGATCTGGATTCTGAAGAAAAATTCAAAGAAATTCAAAAAGCGTATGCGGTGTTGTCTGATCAACAAAAACGAGCTGCGTATGACCAATTCGGTCATGCGGGGGTTGATGGATCGTCTGGGGGCGGCGCGGGCGGTTTTGGTGGTTTTAGCGACGTGTTTGAAGATATTTTTGAAAATATTTTTTCAGGTGGACGAGGCGGCGCTCGACGCTCACAAGCCGCACGAGGTGCTGATCTTCAGTTGACGGTTCAACTGACGTTGGAAGAAGCGGCTCGTGGCAAGCAAGTTGAAATCACGGTACCTCGTCATGCAAGCTGTGAACCGTGCGACGGTTCTGGCGCGAAGAAGGGCTCGACACCCAAAACATGTGAAACATGCCAAGGTATGGGACAAGTTCGTATTCAGCAAGGCTTTTTTTCCATTCAACAAGCGTGTCCTAGTTGTCACGGTGAGGGGCGAGTGATCGTTGATCGCTGCGTGGCCTGTCATGGTGAAGGGCGTGTGCGTGAGAACAAGACGTTGACGGTTAAAATCCCGGTGGGTGTTGATCAAGGGGATAGGGTACGTTTAAGTAATGAAGGTGAGGCGGGTGTAAACGGTGGTCCTCCGGGCGATCTATATGTTCAAATTAGCGTAAAAGCGCATGCTATTTTTGAGCGCGATGGCAGTGATTTGCGTTGCGAAGTCCCGATTAGCTTTGTCACGGCAGCGTTGGGTGGTGCTATCGATGTGCCGACGTTAGGTGGGCGTGTCACGCTGAAAATTCCGGCAGAGACTCAAACCGGGAAATCGTTTCGGTTACGTGGCAAAGGCATAAAGTCGGTGCGTGGCCATTCGACGGGTGACTTATTGTGCCAAGTTGTTGTTGAAACGCCAGTGTCTCTTTCTAAAGAACAAAAAGAGTTGCTGACACAATTGCAAGATTCGTTGGATAATAATAAACACACGCATTCTCCCCGATCACACTCGTGGTTTGATGGGGTCAAGCACTTTATTGAGGACATGAAATTTTAATATGATGAATTCGCCTGCGCTGCTGGTACTGGCCGATGGTTCCGTTTTCAAAGGGATTGCTGTTGGGGCTCACGGACGTTCTGTCGGCGAATTGGTTTTTAATACAGCAATGACAGGCTATCAAGAAATGCTGACCGATCCGTCTTACGCCCGTCAAATCATCATGCTGACTACGGCCCATGTTGGAAACACGGGGTGCAATCTCGATGACATGGAATCATCGCGCGTGTGGGCTTCGGGTTTGGTTGTACGAGATATGGTTCATCTTGCGAGCAATTATCGGGCAGAACGTTCATTGCCTGAGTGGTTAAAAAAACATGGGGTTGTAGCGATTGCAGGGATCGATACGCGCGCCCTTACGCAGCATGTACGCACGTTTGGTGCGTTGGGCGCATGCATCACCACGGACGTGTCTCAGGCTGATGAGGCGTATCTCTTCGCGAAAGAATGTCCACCCCTTGCGGGGCTTGATTTGGCTCGGGTGGTTTCTCGGCAAACGGTTGAGCGCTGGCATGAAGGCCAGGGCGACTGGGCGGTGGATGCTAGACCTAAACGTTTTCATGTTATCGTGTACGATTTTGGCGTGAAGCAGAGTATTTTACGTATTTTGTATGATAAAGGTTGCCACGTGACCTTGGTTCCGGCGCTTACATCGGCAGAAGAAGTGCTTTCCATGAATCCAGATGGCGTGGTCTTATCCAATGGACCAGGGGATCCTGCTGCATGTGATTATGCTATTGCCGCAACACGCACTTTATTGGACGCATCCATTCCCCTGTTTGGGATTTGTTTAGGGTTTCAAATCTTAGGGCTTGCATGCGGAGCGCGTGCGTTAAAAATGAAATTCGGACATCATGGTGCAAACCATCCCGTGTTAGAAATAGGTGGCCAAGGGCGCGTGTTAATTACGAGCCAAAACCATGGGTTTGCGCTGGATGAGGCGTCTTTGCCGGATTGCCTTGCGGTCACCCACCGTTCCTTGTTCGATCAAAGTTTGCAAGGTATGATACATAAAAAAAAGCCCGCATTTGGTTTTCAGGGACACCCTGAGGCGAGCCCAGGGCCTCATGATGCGGACTGTTTGTTTGATCGTTTTATTGATTTGATGACGCAATCTGTTCTAACTTAAGGAGTACTACCGCTGTGAATTCGTCTTATGTTTTTACTTCTGAATCTGTTTCAGAAGGGCATCCTGATAAAATAGCTGATCAAATTTCGGATGCTATTCTAGATGCAATCTTGGCTCAAGATCCAAACGCACGGGTAGCCTGTGAGACGTTTGTGAAAACGGGCATGGTGTTGGTTGGGGGTGAAATCACAACCAATGCTTGGGTTGATGTAGAGGAAATTGCACGTTGTGTGATTAAAGATATTGGGTACAACAGCTCCGCGATGGGGTTTGATTGGGAATCTTGTGCCGTCTTATCAGCGATCGGCAAGCAGTCTGTCGACATTGCTCGAGGGGTTGATAATAAAGAGACCGATATGTTAGGCGCCGGCGACCAGGGCTTGATGTTTGGTTACGCGAGTCGTGAGACCGATGTTTTCATGCCGGCCCCTATTGCTTATGCGCACCGATTGATGGCGCGCCAGGCCAGTTTGCGAAAATCAGGCGCACTGCCGTGGTTACGCCCGGATGCCAAATGCCAATTGACGCTTAACTACGAAGGGGGCAAACCTGTTTCAGTGAACACGGTGGTCGTGTCGACACAGCATGCCGCTGATGTCTCGCAGTCCGTGTTGATCGAGGCGGTTCGTGAGGAGATCATCAAGCCGGTACTTCCTGCTGCATGGTTAACGCCAGCCACGCGTTATTTCATTAATCCAACCGGTCGATTTGTGATAGGTGGGCCGTTAGGCGATTGCGGATTGACGGGTCGAAAAATCATTGTGGACACATACGGCGGTATGGCGCGTCATGGTGGAGGCTGTTTCTCAGGAAAAGATCCTTCGAAAGTTGATCGATCGGCAGCTTACGCGGCACGTCACGTGGCCAAAAATTTGGTGGCCGCGGGCATTGCAGATCAGTGTGAAATTCAAGTGTCTTATGCGATTGGTGTGGCAGAGCCGACGTCTATCCATGTTGAAACGTTTGGCACGGGGCGATTGAATGCGCAGACGATCATTGATTTGATTACTACGCATTTTGATTTAACACCTCGCGGAATCATCAAGCACCATGATTTGTTGCGTCCCATTTACCGTCAAACAGCCACATTGGGCCACTATGGTCGCGATGAGTTCCCTTGGGAGCGTTTAGACAAAGTGGATGCGTTGCGCCAAGCACTATAAGTCGTAGGTTGGGCCCAAGGGCCCCACCACATGAACACAACGTTTCAGTGTCGTTAATGTTCAGGACAGGAGGTCCAATGCCCCAAAATACACCATCACACCAAGACTACAAGGTAGCAGACATCACGCTGGCGGCTTGGGGGCGAAAAGAAATCGCCATTGCTGAAACTGAAATGCCTGGTTTAATGGCATTGCGCGTAGAATTTGGCACACAAAAACCCTTGAAAGGTGCGCGCATCGCGGGTTGCCTGCACATGACCATCCAAACGGCGGTCTTGATTGAGACCTTGCTTGCACTCGGTGCGGAGGTTCGTTGGTCGTCGTGTAATATTTTTTCCACACAAGACCAAGCGGCTGCCGCCATGGCCGCAGCCGGGGTGCCTGTGTTTGCATGGAAAGGCGAGAGTGAGGAAGCCTACTGGTGGTGTGTTGAACAAACGTTGCGTGGCCCTGACGGGTGGCGCCCTAACGTGTTGTTGGATGATGGGGGCGATTTGACCCAGTTGGTTCATAACAAACACGCGGACGTGTTGGACGGTCTTCTCGGTATTTCGGAAGAAACGACAACAGGGGTTGCGCGATTGTATGAGATGGCCAAGCAGGGGGTGCTTCGTGCGCCAGCAATTAACGTCAATGATTCAGTCACCAAATCAAAATTTGATAATCTTTACGGTTGCCGTGAGTCCTTGTTGGATGGGATAAAACGTGCAACGGATGTCATGATCGCTGGCAAGGTGGTGTTGGTTCTGGGGTTTGGGGCGGTGGGCAAAGGATGTGCTCAAGCGCTACGTGGCCAAGGCGCTCAAGTTTGGATTGCCGAAATTGACCCTATTTGTGCACTGCAAGCGGCAATGGAAGGCCATCGCGTGGTGACTCTGGATGAAGTAGCTGAGCAGATCGATATCGTCGTAACCGCCACGGGTAATCTCCACGTGGTGACCCATAGCCACATGAGCCGTATGAAAAACCAAGCAATATTATGCAATATAGGTCATTTTGACTCAGAAATAGATATATCCAGCCTTCGACAATACACCTGGGATAACATCAAACCTCAGGTTGACCACGTGATTTTTCCGGATGGGAAGCGCCTGATCGTGCTCGCTGAAGGGCGTTTGGTCAATTTAGGTTGCGCAACGGGGCATCCTAGTTTTGTGATGTCCGCGTCGTTTAGTAATCAAGTTCTCGCTCAAATGGAATTGTTCTGCCACTCGAAAACATATGAAAACCGCGTATACACCTTACCGAAGCACCTCGATGAAAAAGTCGCACGCTTGCATTTGGAGCGGGTGGGTGTGACGTTAACGCAATTAACCCAAGTCCAAGCCGAGTACCTGGGTGTTCCTGTTGAGGGCCCCTATAAAACCGAGCAGTATCGGTATTAGATGGGATTTTAACGTGTTCTTGCTATTCTCGGGAATGAAGAAGCATTGTAAACAGACCGCGTCATGTGTACACTGAAATGAAGCACACATTAATGTGGGCCCAAATAAACAGGTGAAATCATGCATGCCTCTATCCGAGAGTTACGTCTCCATATAAAAGAATTTTTAGATGTCGCCAGTCGGGGCGAAGAGGTCATTGTGACTTATCGAGGTAAAGATTACGTGAAATTAGTGCCAATCGCTTCATCTGCACCGACTGAACACACAGCCTATGGTTTATGGAGTGATAATCCAAACGTGGACGATGTAAACGGATTTATTAATAAACTTAGAGCCTCACGTCTATGATATTAATTGATTCGGATGTCCTGATTTGGTATTTACGTGGCAATAACAACGCGGGCGAGTGCATTAACAACCTCACGTCCATGGGCATGAGTAGTGTTGTGTATATGGAGTTACTGCAAGGCATGAGAAACCGGCAGGAATTAAACATATTTAAAGCATTTATCAGAGAGCGTGGTATCGAATGCCTCCCATTAACACCAGAGATTACCAGTCGAGCCATTTATTTTCTTGAGGGATTCAGTTTAAGTCATGGTTTACGTATGGCGGATGCATTCATTGCAGCGACGGCTGATTTATATGGAGAAACACTGCTCACTGCC
>CANISA010000063.1 GCA_947470005.1 Legionellaceae bacterium
GATGTCTTGCTGACGAAGCAGTCGAGGCAAAGTTGATGACGTGTTGCCTTAAAAATTAGAATAGACTTTTCATGAACGCTTTGCCATACTGATTTCGTTCTGGCTAACGCAAGAACGGTTTTTGAGTCTTCAAGACAGGATTGTCATTTGAAGCTCATGTTGTCCAATCTACTATGGAGCATTTTATGAAAACAAGTCATCTGGCTGTTGTTTTATTGTTATGTACGACAGGAACATGTCCTCTGTACGCAAACCCACCTTCACCTCAAATCTCCTTGCCTGTTATAAGTCAAAAGCAAGAACAAAAAATTAATATAAACACAGCTGATGTCGCAACCATGGCTCATTCATTTAAAGGTATTGGTCAAAAGCGTGCTGAAGCCATTGTGTTATATCGTGAGGCGCATGGCGGTTTCAAGTCCGTGTCAGAGCTAGCCCAAATCCATGGGTTGGGTCTTGGTTTTGTGACGCGCTATCAACCTCAGTTGGAAGCTCTGTTTGCCGTTGAATAAACAGCGTGCTGACCGAAGCCCGCCTACTGCTCGTCCGTATTGGATTGTTTTGTTTTACTGATGGCGCCGAGGGGGCTTCTAACAGCTGATTTAAGTCAACGAGATCAGGGCCGCCAAATCGGGCGGCGTGAGAGGCGAAGTTTTGGTTGAAAGCAAACGATCCTGTGACTAACTCACGCAGGTCATCTGCTGTCTGGAATGAAGGGTATTTCTGAGTTAAGTGTTGCAAGAAGTTTGTTTGCAACGAAAGTGGGATGTTGAGCGTATCAAGTTGCTGACGATGAGGCTCGCTTAACTGGCCAGTGTCCGTGAGTTCATTCCAGGCGGATTGCAGTGCCTCGCGATTTTCCAGGGTGATATGTCGTCTGAAATGGGCCCAAACAAATTCTCGCAATTCTTGTTTGATGATTGTTCGGAGAGGTTCGGCAAGCAAAGGATGCCCTTGGACCGCTTGGAATAAACGTGATCGGATACCGAGGTGACAACTGGGTTTGTCTCCCCTGAGATCGTCGTATTCCTCACGGATGACGCGTCCTCTTGCATTGGTTTTTGCACGTGTATTATCCCAATTGTGCGCGCGTCCTATCAACGCGAGTTCTGCGATGAAGTGGTCTATTCGGGTTGCCACGGTATGCCCGCTGCTCTCGGTCGGGGCCATGTTTAGGTCCCTGTCCGATGCGGCTAACCAAAGCATGACGATATGTGTTTTATGGTACTCAAAACTAGCTGCATTGGTACCGTTTGCCCTCCAGGAATTAGGGCTGCTTAGGTAACGGCGTGCGGTATGGTCCTTATTTTGATAATAAGCAGTTAATGCACGTGTTCGCGTTGCGCCAGAGAGGTCATAGAAGTTGAGTCTATCAAAATCATCTCGGCTTAATGGCAATATTTGCTCTTGTTGTGTGGACGAAAAATAACCAGTATTCATGTTGATACGAGCAGGGTTTTGTTGATACCTCAGCTCCAGTGCGCGCAAGAGGGCTTGAAAACAGGGCTCAACACCTCCAAGGGCGTCAATTTGAGGCTGATAATGATGCACTGCTCCATCGAGTCGTTGTTGTTCACTCGGCGATAGGCCCCTCATGGACGACTCTCTATTTGCGGCGATATCTGCCAAATGCTCAAGGTTGAGTTCGGCGTCTTGGTTTAAGGATCCCGCGTTGCGCCGTTGATTCGGGTTGAAAGGACCCAGAATGGAATGAGCCATGATTTCTGGATCGGGGGCTTCAAGCACCTCACGAAGATACGCGTGTGCTTGATCAAGACGGTCGTCGAATACGCGCTCTAGGTTAATCAGTTGATGTAGGCTGTTGAGTGCTCGGTACAGTGTGGGTGCGTTGGTATGGCTAATCACCCCTTCAACATGAACGTGCGCCCGTTCGGAGTTTAATAGGCCTGTTTGGCTAAGCAGAGATAGAATACGGTGCAAATCAGCTGGGTTTGGGTGTGTTATCACCGCATTAAAATAGGCTTGTGCTCGCTCCGCGTTTAAAACGCCCACTTGGTTAAGAAGAAATAGGTTACGCTCCACCCAATTGGAGGCTGGATGAGTGAGGAGAGCGAGCAGATGACTGTGTGCACGATCGGTGCTTAGGATGCCGAGCTGATCAAGTAGGGCGACGGCGTTATACACCGGGAGATTCCCCGGAATCATTTGATAGTCGCTCAAGGCCTTAAATATAGACTGTGCATGGTTTGAGCTCAATAGGTTGCGCTCATTCAGTAGAATCAGCGTGCGCGCCATCGCTGCTCGGTCAAATTGGTTCTGAAATCGGTTGAAATTATCCATGGCTAGTTGTGTGTCAAATGCATTGGCTTTGTTTAGTGTGCACAATGCCGCGGTTATTGCCTCCGGGTCAGGGAGGGCGAGTATCGTATGCAGGGTTTCATGGCGTTTGGCGTTACGTTCGCAGAGCCATTGGGTTGATCGAACGTCGTCTGATTGAAAAAAAGCACGCAGGCCACTAAAAAACCATCGGTGGAAAAACAGGCTGCTGTCGAACGCCGCTTGAAAAACAATCAGTGGAGAGGCATTGTCAGTCAGGGCTTGTTTTAATTGACTGGGAAAAAAAAAGCGGCTAAACCAACCCAGCGTGTTGTAATATTTTTTTAATTGATCGACTTCAGTGGTAAGAACTAGCTTTGGCATGGGAAACACTGGGTTATTTGTGTGTCCGTATTGTACTAAATATTTTTTATTATGGCAACATAATCAATATTGAGTCATTGAAAGTCCGCTGCGGTAAAACGTGGAGATGGGATTGTTCTCCGTGAGTGGTTTCAAAAAACGATTATTTTGGTTGCTCGCATGAAGTCTCCTTCATCGCTAATGTAGCTTTTCACATAATCACTAAAACCCGATTATGTTGCTACGGTGCACGAAATTTTACTGGTTCTGGGCTAGAGCATCGTGGAGGGATATTCCTCTTTGCCGCTACGCCAATGATCAAATAATAGACGAAGTGATTTTTTGGTGGTATTATTACCGCATCGTATTAGAGAAAAAATGAGGCAATAACATGCAGCTTGATGAATTTAATGAACTTATGATACAAGCAATAACCTTGGCTACCTGTCAATTAAGGCTTTGCGCGTACAAAAATTATGGCGCGCCCATCGCTAGCATTGAGTTTTTGCCAATTCAGTATGAAATGATGCTAGAAAATAATATCAAAATAGCGACCAAACTATACAACCGCACATTTATAAAAATTTGTAAAAATTTTGGTATGGATGATCTGATGCACCCAGAAAAAACCAATAAAACGCTTGAAAAAATTGGGGAAAGTATGTATCACCCTGTATTTAACAATGCAAAAAAAGCTTTAACCAAAGCGTATGAAAAAACGAACAACCTCAATTTGGCGATGGATCAAGCTGATTCTGTATTTATAAGCAACATGGTTTCAAGGATCAATGAATGGTTTGGAGTGGATTTTATTCAAGTTGAGTCAAAATTACTCATACCGATGGTTTTAATCGAGGACCATCATGTCAGTGAGCCGGATTGGGAAGTTAGTTCCTGGATAGCCGACGTTGGCGCTGCTTTTGTGTCGGTAAGTGACAGCATTGGGGCCATGCTCACAGCAACACCCGGATCAATATCCAATGAATCACCGGTTAATTTTCTATCGTTTTTCCCACCGTTAATGATGAGAAAAAATCAATCACCTGTGAGCGTCACTGAGATGAGTTATGAAGACGTCCTCGGAAATCACCCGCCGAGTTAACCCGCTCTGGTTTTGTTTGAGGAAGTATAGTGGACCCCTATTTTCAGACAATAGATTAAGATGGTAGCCTGCTGTAACAAGGGGCAGCTGATGAGTGAAACAAAACGAAAAAAATTTACTGGTGAGTTCAAAGCTAAAATAGCACTTGAAGCAATCCGTGGCCTCAAAACAGTAAACGAAATTGCTCAAGAGTATGGAGTTCATCCGACGCAAGTGAGCATCTGGAAGAAGGAGCTGCAAGAGCAAGCATCGGCACTATTTAATGCCAAACGCGGGCCACAGCCTGTTGACCCATCGGCTAGTCCAGAACGGCTCTATTCTGAAATTAGTCGGTTAAAGATGGAGCTAGATTGGCTTAAAAAAAAGTCTGGGATTTACCCATAAATGAGCGGAGGCACTGGGTCAGTATTAATGGACCGCTTGCGCTGATCCGACAATGTGAGTTACTTTTCTATTTACAAGAGATTGTATCTGCCATCCTATTGAACAACCAATGCGCTTGTTCAAAACCATGTGCTATTTGAAACAGCGCAACTTTTTCCTGTGTGTTCTGGCTATTTAGGCAGAACTCGCGTAAGGCATGGAATGATTTCTCATGAGATTTAGTGAGCTCAGCGAATTTTGAGAGCGACGGTGCGTCTTTGAGTGCTAGAGCATCAATCATTGCATTGAGCAGAGAATCCAAGGTGTCTACATAGGTAGATAAATGTTGAGTAAGCCCGCCCCTTTTAGGGATCTTCTCAATGCTTACACACAGCTGATAAAGCGTTTTTTCTAGGTAACGTAAAAGCCCTAATTTATTTTGAAGTCCAATAAGTTGAGAGCTGGTGCCAGGGCATAGCGTTTGGCTAGCAAGTTGCTTCTGGAAATCTTCGATGGATGTTGAAATGGCGTGAAAGGATATGAATATGCTATCTAGCTGATCATTTTCATTGGCTCCGGGTATTTTTCTTAAAATAGGGCAATAGCCCTTTAATTTTTTTGCAAGTCGTATCTCCTCGTTTTCAACAGCATCAAGTGCTGCATGGGGATCGACCAAAGTTTCTTCACAAATAAATTGTAACTCACAGGGATCGCTTGGCTCGTCCTCTGGCTTAACATGAGACACCGCCCAGGCCATTAATGGCACTGCCAAAATAACGGTTATAATCGCCATAACGACGATGATAGAATAAATTTCTTTAGGCAATAGACCAATGGAAAGGCCAACGGTTGCGATGATAATCTCTGTACCACCACGAGCATTCAAGCCAAAGCCTAGGGTAATACGCTCCCACATAGAGAGGCGGCCCGCCCATGCTCCTAGATAGACCCCGATGAGCTTGCTGCCAAAAGCGACGAAAAGCACCAAGAGCAGCAGGCCTAATGTGTGCCATTCAAAAACCGTCCAGAGATTTAATCGAAGACCCGTGAGCCCAAAGTATAAGGGGGCCAGAAAAGAAGATATAATAAGACTTAGGGCGTGAACGGCATTTTTTTGCAGCGTAGGCGCGGCGCCAATTACAATACCCACAACAAAAATCCCAAGGGCAAACTCCAATCCAAGCCAGCTTGTAATCAAGCTTCCCGCGATCCCAAAAAAGATAAGCACGGAAAGTTGTGCAGAGGCACCTGGTGATATACGATTGTGCCAAGATATGAAACGCTTCATCAATGGACGGGCTATCACATAGCTAATACCTAGAAAAATTAAGGCCGCCCCTGTTGTTTTAGAGGCAGACAGCACATCAATATGCCCTGTAAGGTAAAGACTGGTCATCACAGCAACAAGAATCCATGCGACGATATCATCAAGCATCGCCGCGCCCAAAGCAATTTGCCCCATTTTGCTTTGAATCATATTTTTTTCACGCAGAATCATGGATATCGGTGGCAGTGCGGAAATGGACATAGACACGGCAAGAAAAAGTGATAGCGGGAGCCTATCCGAAGGCTTGATCAGCATAGATTCTGGGATGTAGAATCCGAGAGCAAAGCCTGTAAGCAATGGAATAGCAAGGCCTCCAGCGGAGACTAAGAAGCTTTGCTTACCTGTGCGTCGTAACACATTTAAATTAACATCAAGCCCTGCTTCCATCAGAAAAAGTAAAAGACCCAGCCAGGTAATGGCCGACAACATATTCGCCTGATTTTGATCGGGAGTGAAGACTAGAATTTGCCAATGAGGGAGCCAGTGCCCGAGAATTGAGGGTCCAAGCAATACACCGCCCAAAATATTCCCTACTATGGGCGGTTGTTTCCAGCATTTAACAACCCTTCCCCCCATGTAGGCAACAAGCAGTAATACGGTTACTTGCACGAGAAAGTGTTCTATCTCTCCGTGCGATAGTGAATGGATTGGCGTCATTTGATAAATCCCCCAAATAAAATTTATTCTGAAACGTCTATCAACATCCAAACTCCTAGTCAACTAGGAAGGATTCCAGCAAGCTTTAAGGGTCTGTAAAACAATAAATTTACAGACCAATGGAACTGCCTTAAGGAAAACCCGTCTTCGATCAGCTCGCAAAGTCAGGTAAAATTTGACCTAAACTCTTTAAGGTATCTTATACGCTCTGACTCGGCACTCTAGATAAAATCCTTAATAAACGCAAGGATCGTTGCCATAGGGATAAGTTGTGCTTCATCGTTACACCGTGCTTTGTATTCAAGGACTCCGTCGGCCAATAGGCGTTCGCTGATAACCAGCCTGTGCGGGATACCGATGAGGTCATGATCGGCAAATAATACGCCAGGGCGTTCGTTTCTATCATCAAGCAGTACGTCCACGCCGAGTGCCAAGAGTTGTTGATAGAGTGTTTCTGTTGTTGTTTTCACGGTTTCTGAGCGTTGGATGTTGATGGGGATGAGGCTGAGGTGGAATGGGGCGATGGCGCTGGGCCATAGAATGCCTTTCTCATCGTGGTGTTGCTCAATGGCTGCAGCAACCACGCGTGAGACGCCTAATCCATAACAACCCATAAGCAGCGTCTGTGGTTGACCTGTTTCGTTCATGACCTCGGCGTTCATGGCTTTGGCGTATTGCGCGCCGAGTTGAAAAACATGCCCGACTTCGATTCCTCGACATGTCTGTAGCGTTCCCTGGCCATCCGGACTGGGGTCACCTACACGAACTTGGCGCAGATCGTATGTTTCAGGCAGAGAGGTGTCTCGTCCCCATGCTGCATTCACTAAATGGTAATCGGTTTGGTTTGCACCACAAACAAAAGATGTCATGGCGCGAGCGTGATGATCCACCACAATAGGCAGCGTGAGGCCAACCGGTCCAATGGAGCCGACGGAAGCGCCGATGGCTTTCTGGATGAGTTGATCATCAGCAAATTGCAGTGGAGACTTAATCCAGGGATGCTTGGCGGCCTTGATCTCGTTGAGGGTATCGTCCCCTCGGAGAACGAGTGCGATCAGTGGTTGATCCTGCCCTTCAACGATCAAAGTCTTAACCGTTTGCTCAATAGGAATAGTTAAGTACTGAGCCACATCGGTGATTGTTTTTTGTGATGGTGTTTCAACGCGCGTCATGGGAGCATCTGGGTAGCTGTTGGCTTGTGGCGGCGCAAGACTGGTGGCTTGCTCAATGTTTGCAGCATAGCTACTCGAGTCACTGTAAAAAATTAAATCTTCGCCGGCGTCAGCTAGTACTTGAAATTCGTGCGAAACAGCACCGCCAATGGCGCCCGTATCCGCCTCGACGGCCCGGTAGGTTAATCCCAGTCGGTCGAGTATTTTTGCGTATGTTTTATACATTGTGTCGTACGTTCGTTTCAAACAATCGTCGGTTAAATGAAACGAGTACGCATCTTTCATGATGAATTCGCGTGCTCGCATGAGGCCATAGCGAGGCCTGATTTCATCACGAAACTTGGTTTGAATCTGATAGACATTAATCGGCAATTGTTTATATGATTTTAATTCTTGTCGCATCAGATCCGTCACGACCTCTTCGTGTGTGGGACCAAAACAATAAGCGCGCTCGTTGCTGTCTTCCATCGTGAGTAATAGCCCGCCAAACGTATCCCAACGGCCGGTTTCTTTCCATAATTCAGCTGGTTGAACCGAGGGCATGAGGAGCTCGAGGGCACCGGCACGGTTCATTTCTTCCCGCACGATCTGCTCCACGCGACGCAATACTTTTAATCCCATGGGAAGCCACGTGTAGAGGCCAGAGCCTAATTTACGGATCATGCCTGCGCGGAGCATGAGTTGATGAGAGGTAATTTCTGCGTCATGAGGCGTTTCTTTGA
>CANISA010000064.1 GCA_947470005.1 Legionellaceae bacterium
CGCGCAAAAGACTCAGGTAAACTATTATTCAAGCAATGGTTTGGTGGATAGATTAAAAAACCCCATGACGAGCCCTATAAATCAAAGCCTCATGCAATTTCCCTGTGATTTTTCCATTAAAATCATCGGGAAAAACAGTGCATCATTCGAAGCAGACGTTGTGTCGATTGCCCGAAAACATTATCCTAACGTGGGCGATGGTGATATTCGAAGCCAATTGAGCCAACAGGGTAAATACCGCTCATTCAACATCACCGTGCACGCAACCGATCAAACCACATTGGATGCCTTGTACCAGGAATTAACGAAACACCCGGATGCCAACATGGTGCTCTAATGATGATGATTCGGACCCTCGGGGTGCAGCCCTACCTCCCTATATGGGAAAAAATGAAACAACTTACCTGTACCCGTGGTGATGATACGCCCGATGAACTGTGGTTACTGGAGCACCCTGATGTCTACACACAAGGACAAGCAGGTAAAGCCGAGCATATTCTAAATCCGGGCAGCATTCCGATTATCCAGACGGACAGAGGAGGACAAGTCACGTTTCACGGCCCCGGACAACTTATCGCCTATGTGCTCATGGATATCCGCCGACGAAATCTTGGTATACGAACCCTCGTCTGCCAACTCGAACACGTGCTCATCACGTTGCTTGCAACACTGGACATCACGGCAAGCACACGTTGTGGTGCTCCTGGCGTCTACGTGGGTGAAAAAAAAATTGCGTCCATCGGTTTACGTGTTAAAAATGGCTGCTCTTACCATGGAATTTCATTGAACGTCGCAATGGACTTAACCCCTTTTTCTGGCATCAACCCGTGTGGACACGCTCAGTTACACATGACACAGATCAAAGAACACACCCCAGAAATCAACATGCTACACGTGCAAGCACAGTTTTCTCAGGCTTTTTTAACCCAATTTGGACCGTAGCGCGTATGAATTTTTTCATGGAGTACATACAACCGTTCACTGATTGGCTGCATAACCATTCAGAGTGGGCGCTGCTGTTAACCTTTCTCATTTCATTCGGCGAGTCCCTTGCTGTGATTGGCAGCATCGTCCCAGGCTCAGTCATCATGACCATGATCGGCATTCTAGCCGGCTCAGGCGTCATGAGAATCGATTTAACCCTTATCGCCGCGATATTAGGTGCCATTGCCGGAGACGGAGGTAGTTATCTTTTGGGCTATGTCTTAAGCGATCGTTTGCTGTTGCTATGGCCGTTTAAAAGTCACCCTCAGTGGCTGAAATATGGCACAGATTATTTTGAGCGCCACGGGGGAAAAAGTATTTTCTTTGGGCGATTTATTGGTCCATTACGTTCCATCATCCCTGTTATTGCGGGCATGATGCGCATGCGTCGTGCTGAATTTCTCCTCGCGAATTCGATTTCTGGCGTCGCATGGTCCATCGTTTACGTCGGACCTGGCATTTTAATTGGCACAGCAAGCGCCGAGCTCTCCGCAGAACATGCAACGCGTCTTTTTCTGCTGGTCATCGGACTCCTCATTGTGACCTGGTTGATAAGCATGAGCCTCAAGTGGGCATGGAATCACCTCAGCTTTTTCCTAGGTGAGAAATTGAACCAAGCATGGCGTAGCGCGCGCAACATTCATCCGCTCTGTCGTCTCATCAATCGATTGACACCACCGCATGAAATCAATCATGCGACGACAGCAGCGTTGGTTCTTTTATCATGTTTCTGCTTTTTTATATCCTTAAGCCTTATTCTCTGGATCATCAGTGGCCTGTCCCTTGCGTCCATCGACGCCCCCCTCTATTTTTTCCTACAAAGTTTGCGGACCCAACCTTTTGATGCGTTTTTTATTATCATGACCTTCTTTGTCAGCCCCTACCCACTGCTCGTGCTTATTGTTAGCGTTGCCTTGTTTGCAAGCTACGCGCGTGACTGGCGGGCCTTACGTTATTGGATAAGCTTGAGTGCCACATGCACCTTCTTGGCCGTGTGCCTCAATGCATTCATCGCTCTGCCTCCGGCAGATGAGTTACTGATGAATCAGCCCGCTCCCCTCTTCCCTGCAGGCGGACTAGCCCTCGCTACGGCATGTTTTGGATTTTTATTACTCAAGCTAAATACCTATTCACGCCCCGGTATCGCACGAGCGCTTCGGCTCACGCTCATCTGCCTCTTGCTATTAACAGGCACAGCACTCCTTTATTTAGGTGACAATTGGGCCAGTGGTGTTGTTGCCGCCTACGGAATGGGGCTATCTCTGTGCCTTATGCATTGGGTCTTGTATCGACGCGACGACAACAAGCCCATACCCGCCCCCTTCGCCATGATAACATCCCTACTCCTCTTCGCGTGTACCGCCGTCGGCGTCGCATGCATTGAATTTAGATCAATGCTTCATGAGCATTCGCCTTACCCTCAACAATACGTCCTCACCCACCATGCGTGGTGGAATCAACGTCAGCCCCTCCTCCCCCTCTACACGACCAATCGCCTAGGGCGACCCATCGGGTTATTTAACATTCAATACTTAGGCACGATAAATACATTCCAAACTGCGCTGGAATCCCATGGCTGGAAAAAGCAATCCACGTCAATGTTGCAAGCCTTTCTTTTACGAGCAGGGACTGAACCATCTAAACAAAATGTTATACTAAAAACACAATTTTACTTGAGTAAAAAACCCATCCTCACCATGACGTATGGCTCCTCGGAAGGGGAACCGTCACTCATCTTAAATCTATGGCGCTCCAATTATCACCTCATCAACCATCAGCAACCTCTTTGGATAGGGCGTCTCCAACCTTATCGTCCACTGACGTCCACTCAAACACACCAGCACGCGGCCGCGCTCCTTCAGCCATTACTCTCAGCGCTGGGCGATTTTGAAACAAACACACGACCGTTACCGAGTAACCCATCACAAGCCTTGCTGATGATTAAAGAAACGATAAAATAAGGAAGGCTCACGCCCCCAGCTGTTTAGCTCGCTCATAAGCCGCGTGAATGGCCTCAATGATGATCGCATCAAACCCTTGGCTCTGAAATACATCAATGGCTGAGGCTGTTGTTCCTCCCGGAGAGGTCACCTTCTTTCTTAACTCACTGAGTTCAAGGTCGCTATTCTTAGCTAGCTCAAGTGCTCCCGTGAGCGTCTGCATGGCGAACGGTTTAACCACACCTTCAGGCAATCCTAATTGTGTACCGGCGCGAATCATTGCTTCAAGAAAATAAAATAAATAAGCGGGACCACTGCCAGATAAGGCGGTCATGCGATCCATGTCGCCCTCATGCTCCATCCAAGCAATCATTCCCCCACATTGAAATAAGGCTTCCGTCTCTTTTTTTTGTTTTGCGGTGACGCACGCATTAGCAATCAATGGTGTGGCTCCTTTGCCGACAGCAAGGGGGAGATTTGGCATGCTGCGAACAATAGCTTGGCTAGAACGACAATATCCTGCTAAACGAGACAAACTTAACCCTGCAACAACAGAAATTAATAAAGAATCAGTAGGAAGTGTAGGGCCAATTTGCTTCAATACGTCCACTGCCTGTTGCGGTTTAACAGCTAATACAATGAGATTACGCTGTGTTATAACCGCCAGGTTGTCATCGTGCGTCTGTATCCCATCCTGTGTCACGCCTATCGAGAGCGATGGAGCCGCAGCAGCTATTTCATAATAAGGGTTTTTTATCACATGCTGAGCAATCGCGCGCGCCATGTTGCCATAACCGATGAAACTAATTTTCATGCTTACTCCCTCACTTGGCCTTGACCCCAAACAATCCATTTATAACTCGTCAATGCATCCAGACCCATGGGACCCCGTGCGTGTAATTTTTGTGTGCTAGTGCCTATCTCAGCACCCATGCCAAATTGCCCCCCATCCGTAAATGCAGTCGACGCATTAACATACACAACCGCCGCATCCGCACGCTGCGAATAATATTCTGCGTTGAGTTGCTGAGGCACATCCACGCCAGGAATAGCACGGTTACGCGTGAGGGGCGCCATGACAACTCTGTTTCTTAGCGTCAGACCGCCCAGATTAACGGGCGTAAATAAAATGGAGGAGTCAAGGCTCATTGTTTTCTCTTTTTATGGTTGAACAGATCATCTGAAGATAAGCATATCATGGTCTATACTCAACCGTAGAGATTCTATATTCAAGCGAGGAGCTATATTATGGACTTCATGCCATCTCAGCGAGGTGCGACACCTTCAATTGTTGAAAAACTTGCAAAGCTTGCGTGTGAATTAGAAACAAAGCAAGGTAAAAAAATTATTCGACTGCAAGTTGGACAACCCAGTACTGGGGCTCCGAAAGCAGCCCTTCAAGCCGCTATCAAGGCAATCAATCAATTGCCGTTAGGTTACACCCAGGCAGCGGGTATTACTCCCTTAAGGCAGCGACTTGCTCAACATTATCTTGAACAATACGGCGTACACGTTGATCAAAATCGTATTATTGTGAGCATCGGTGCGTCTGGCGCCATGATTTTGGCTATCGTTGGATGTTTTGATGTAGGGGCCCGAATCGGGCTACCCATGCCGTTTTATTCCGGTTATCGCCATGCCCTAGGTACACTCGGCATTCACTGTGTACCCTTCGGAACATCGAGTAAGCATAAGTATCAACCCACCGTTCAAGATATTGAGAAGATCCCAGGTGGAATTGATGGCTTAATTATTGCAAGCCCAGGAAATCCAACGGGGTCGATGCTAAGTCCCGCTGAGCTTAACGCGTTAGCAACGTACTGCCAAACAAAAAAAATTCGCTTAATTTCCGATGAAATTTATCATGGCATTACCTATCAAAAAAACGTACCTGCTGCGAGTGCCATTCAATTTTCACAAGAGGCCATCGTGGTTAATAGTTTTTCCAAATACTACTCGATGCCAGGTTGGCGCTTAGGATGGATGGTTGCACCCGATTACCTGGTCGAACCATTGATTAATTTGGCCCACAATTTGTATCTATCTCCACCGGCCCCGTCTCAATATGCAGGGCTAGCGGCACTTGATTGTCGTGAAGAACTAGACCAAAACGTCATTCATTATGCGCACAACCGAGATATTTTGTTACGCGAACTGCCTCAAGCAGGATTTGATCAATTCATGGCGCCTGATGGTGCTTTTTATTTTTATTGTCATGTTGACCACATGGGATCGGATAGCATGAAATTTTGTATCGAGGCATTACATGAATGTGGGGTTTTAATGTCACCCGGAATTGATTACGACCCCACTCACGGACATAAGTTTGTCCGTATGTCTTACGCTGGAAGCACAGAAGATATCGAAGAGGCCATGGATCGCCTCAAGAAGTGGGTCCAAATGAAAAAAAGTTAACTTATAACTCTAGCATCTGAGGTAAGACTTCATCCGCAGCGTAAGAACATCTAATTTAGCTGAGCGGATGAATGAAGAAATACGCCGACGGGAGCGTGTTATACGCATATTCCCTAATGATGACGCAGTGATGCGCCTCATTGGATCGTTGCTTGCTGAAAAATATGATGAGTGGCAAGCATCGTAATAGCCTGTTATTGCATTAACTGGAAGTGCGTCTAATTGGAACCAATTTGAAAGAACGATCATATGCACATCCTGTCAATATGAAGACGAGTTTAACTTTCCATAAATAGATTATAGTCTACTTCAGCAAAGATGATTGACTGCAAACGTCTCTATTGCCGGCACAACCTAATATTGGGTATATCTGATGGCGCGATGGGTTTGCTCGATCGGCATGAATTAATATCCAGGCCTCCTCTACGGGTTGAGCGGCCATAAACAGTCAGCTCATCTGGATGACATCGATCGTTAATTTGCATAAAAATTTTCTCGATGCATTGTTCATGAAACTCATTGTCATTTCTAAAAGAAACCAAATAACGCAAGAGGCCTTCATGGTTGATCTTGTTTCCCTTGTAGGCTATCTGCACACTGCACCAATCCGGTTGATTGGTCACCAGGCAATTTGACTTAAGAAGATCGGAGCACAGCGTCTCTTCAACACGCGTTTGCTCTGTTTTCAAAAAAGAAGGCTCGGTATGGTACATCGAACATTCAATATCGAGTGTATCTAAATAAATGCCACTTAACCGAGGAATTAATTTTTCATATTTAAAACGGTCCAGAGGAATAATATTAACCGTTATATAAGAGCCATCCAATTGTGCGCTAAGATCATTCGTGATTGTTTTTTCTAGTGTATCCAGATCAGGAAAGTTCGTGTTATTCAGCGAGTTGAAATACAGTTTCATGGATTTTGATTCGATGATATTTTTTGAGTCACATCCATAAATAATTTCGGCTACCGCAACAATGGGTTTACCTTTGTTGTTTAACCAGGAGACCTCATAATGATTCCAAACATCATAGCCAAAAAAAGGAAGCGAGTTTATTATCCCTATCTCATTCCGTCTCAATTGTCGGGAGATAGGAAATAGTTTGCCCGGGTTATAATGACTATCGTATTGCGTATCTTTGCCCAGTTTGGAGTGTTCTGGGGTCGTGTGGTGGGTCATAGGGTCTGCTCTTGTTCTACGATAAGGCAATTGTACGTTAGAGCACGACGCTTATTCAACTCAGGATGTTGGCTTATTTTTTATTGACATGCATCGGATTATGCGTCTGAGAATTACTTGCAGATTCATCAGCTGGTCGTGTGGCTGCCTCGGCTTTAAATCGGTGCGTAAGATTGGGCGGAGAAAGCAGTGTCAATGAGGAGTCCTGAAGCAAGATCCCTGGATCCCGCTTACAAGCCGCGGGACGTAGGGCTTCGAAAGATGAAGTTCGGCGCATAACGTTTCCATGATTGTTGTCCTGATTTTCTCTCATTTTTTCAACCGCAACGAGCCACTGATGTTTAGCTCCCTGTCAAACACTCACTGCCATTTACTGTTGATTATCAATCTAATGTGAATTAAGTATAGTCGTCAATACAGCTTCATGCGCAGTGCGTGCCTTTCGATTGATCTTTTTTCAACCGAATTCCATTGGGTTCGATATTAATCTCTCCCTGTTTATAGAGATGACCAATCGCGCTTTTAAAGCTTTTTTTACTCTCACTGAAGGCGTGCTTAATCTCCAGAGATGAGCTCTTATCGTGTAATGGCAAAAAACCACCCACATGATGTAACTCCGTAAGAATGCGCTTGGCTAGCTCACGAATGCTATTTTGACCCATTTTTCTTAAGACAACATCCATCTTGCCATCATCTCGTATGGTTTTGATGTAACCTCGTATCCTTGTCCCATAACTCAACGCCTGAAAAATATCCCCTGAATGGATCAATCCCCAGTGACTGTCATTAATGATGACCTTATTTCCTAACGCGGTGGTTTCAGCAACCAACAAGCTCACCTCCTCACCTGGTTTAACGTGTGCTGGCGATTTATCCAGAAAATAATCAAGTTTAGAGCTGGCAATAATACGCCCTTGATTATCTTGCTTCACATAAACGAGATAGGATTTATTTTCTTCCATGGGACGAGCCTGTTCTGGGTGCGGCACCAGCAAGTCTTTATCCAGCCCCCAATCAAGGAAGGCACCGACACGATTAACATCAATCACCTTCAAATATGCACAGTGTCCTAACGTGGCACGAGGACGCAAGGTTGTTGCAATGATCTTGTCTTCCGAATCAAAATAGATAAATACATCGAGCAAATCGTTCACCTGGCTGCCTGGGGGCACCACTTTATTGGGCAATAAAATTTCGCCCCTATCATCGCCATCCAGGTAAATACCAAACGGCACCTCTTTTATCACTTTTAATTGGTTAAACTGGCCTATTTTAATCATGTATTGACTCACTATTTATCATGACTGAGCTTACCATAGAAACACGCGTGTGTTTATTCATCTCTTCATCCCGCGACTATTGATTGACATTCGCCATTAGAAATATAAAATAACTGGGATTTATTATGGAG
>CANISA010000065.1 GCA_947470005.1 Legionellaceae bacterium
TATTCCTGAGGCAGGCATCACCTTTTCAATCAGTGCGGCAGACAAAGTGGCATCGTTGATGCGTGAAGAAGAAAACCCACACTTAAAATTAAGGGTCTATATCACCGGCGGCGGTTGCTCAGGCTTTCAATACGGTTTTACGTTTGATGAAATTCAACATCCCGATGACACCGTGATCGAGCAGCAGTGCTCAACGGGAGACGGTACCGTTAAATTGCTCGTCGACTCCATGAGCTTTCAATACTTAAATCATGCTGAAATTGATTATATTCACGGGATTCAAGGCGAGCAGTTTGTGATTCGAAACCCAAACGCCAAAACCACCTGCGGATGTGGCTCATCCTTTAGCATGGGTGATGAGGATGAAGATGAGTAATCACCCAGGATAATCTATCCACAATGACAAAAAAAGCGAATAACACTCATTCATCAGATAATCAAAAAAATGGTCTGCATTCGACCCTTGCTGGTGCATTAGGAGGAGGGGTCGAAGGGATGATGACCGCTCCATTTAATGCACTAAAAATGCAACAGAAATTCATTGGAAAATATACCTTCGCGCCATCGGTATTATATCACGGAGCAAGGATGGCCTCGTTTACTGCGGCTGCATCTATCTCCACGCGACTCACGGTCAATCACGTCTTATTACATCAAATAACCGCACAAGATCCTGAGTTAAAACATAATGTAACCCATCAAATGGGCTGTGCGTTTCTCGGTGGAATGTCTTCCAGTTTTTTTTATCCCCCATCGAGCTTGGGGGATCTTGATCTCACCAAACAAATCGTTGCGGAAAAAGGATACGCTGGATTTTATTCATGCTCACTTTGGCGCGCTAGTCGCGTCGTATCAGGCGTTACGATGTTATCTTTTTTTGTGCCCTGGGTTAAATCTAAACTGGAGCCAGTCCAAGCTAATCCTCACGGATTTTTTAGCGCGTCAACGAATCAACCTCGATCAAAAGACAAGCCAGTGGCTGATGCATCAGTCACAACATCGATGGCTCCGAAAAAGTAATACGTATTACACTTCCGCAAGTATCCATTTAAGAAAGGCCATAAATGAAAAAGAAGCGACGCGATCATTCATAATAGGAGTAAGGGTGCTGATGATCATATTTTGAGGAGCGTTGATTGTTTCATGATAATTTTCATTCCCAGCACTAAAATATTTCTCCATTTTGTCGGCAGTCACATGGGTTAAACATTGCAAGATATTTTTTTCTTGTCCCACACAATAATACGTTTTGTAATCATATAGCTTTTTTAACAAAACCACTGCATCGCTATTTTTTACAAAATAAAACACATCATAATTCGTTAGTTGCCATCGCATATCTTGTTTTGAGTAAGTGTACGTTCGAACAGACGGGGCGTTGCCATGTGACGTTGACAGTGCTGCAGTTAAATAAACGCCAGCAATGGGTTGATGCTCTGAATCTTGAATCACTTTGATTTCATCTTTATGCGTATGACCCGCCAAGATCCCAATGATCGATTGATGATATTTTTTAACCAATCTTAGAAATTCGGCATCTTCCGTTGGCATCCAAAAAGCGGAGTTATCATAAACATTTCTTCCGGGAGGAATGTGCATGGTGAGTAATACAGACTCGTTATTTAGTTGTGCTTCGTTTAATTGCGACGCCAACCAATCCAATTGCTTTCTGGTGTCTTCTGCTCCAAGGACCATCCCCACGGGTGAAAACATGACCGTGTTCAATGAAATAAGGCGCAAAGTAGACTCAAGATAAGCCGAATAATACCCATCTGTCGTGTTTTCTGAGATCACGCATGGAAACGTATTCGTGGCTGTTTTGCATACTACCCCTGTTGATAAAAAGCTATTAGACCAATGCCCCGTAGCGTGAGCCGCATCAAGCGGCGTTTTGTACCCATCCGCCGTGCTAGACGATGTGAATGGGCCATAATTAATTTGAAACGAGTCATTGTTTCCAAACGTATAAAGAATTGGCGTTGTCGGGAACTGTGTGGTTAATTCGCTAAAGACAGCCGACTCACTGTTCAAAAAAAAATCAGAACATGACCGTTCATGTCCAACAACGTCACCCAGAAAAAGAATAAATTTCGGCGTTGGAATAACCCCTCGTTGAATATTTTCACTCACACCCGTAATCAATTGTTTAAACGTAGGCTCATCAAGGTCATCCATCCTAGAGCGTATCGAAGGTGCCATGTTCATTAAATGCTTCGACGAGGGATCAACATGCACATCAGACAAGACCAAAAAATTTTCTTCTTGGGGTAGTGCGTGAGAACGGGTATAGGTCGCGAATAAGAAAGTAAAAACCAAGCCGCGCATGAGCCAATGCGTCGCTATTGTTAGCATGACCGCTCCCTCATGAGTGACGTCATCAAGCCCTTTAAAGAGCTGTAGGCGGTTGCATCAATGGTCAACGACCCGATTTCCCACAATAATATTTTCACGCAACTGCGAGGCAATGTCTTTTAACCCGCTGGGTGAATGTGGCAATAAAATTCTCCCTGGTGCAGTCGTTTATGATTAAATATAAATTGATGAAACAAAATACGCTGAAGATTATTCTCTTTTTACGGGGCTCAGCGTATTTTAAATACTAGGGTCTGTTGACATTTCATATATTGTTCAATATCAACACACACTCTACGTCCCGCGGCTGGTCCGCGGGACGTAGCTCAGTGGGTAGTTGAAATGTCAACAGACCCTACGTATTAATTTGATTCTGTTGTTTTACTTTTGTTCGCGCGTTTAACTGAACGCTGGTGGTCTTTCCACTCTTTATCTTTTGAAAAGATAAAACAAGCTGCTTCTTCGATGAAGAATCCAACGTCATCAATAGTAGCCCACTGACAATACTCTTCAATTTTTGCAACGATCTCAGCATTAACAACTGCCTTAATTTTGCTTTTTTTAATAAACCGATTTCCGTTAATAAGTGCCATTATAGATATACCTTTTAATTGGTTATTTTTACCTTGTGGATATTATCAACATTATTACAAAAAAAATACCTTTTTATTCATTGTAAAAGCAAAAGGCCCTTTCGGGCCCTTATTTATGGAGTTATTTTTTTCTAACACACCCCTTCACGGTAATCATAACTTTCAAAATGCAATTTCCCGTCGAGCATACTCAGGGTTGCATGTCCACCGTGTGCGAGTTTGCCGAATAACAGCTCATCAGCCAATGGTTTTTTGAGGTTATCTTGGATAAGTCTCGCCATGGGGCGTGCACCCATCGTTTTATCGTAACCATTCTCAATAAGCCACTCACGTGCTGATTTTTCAACCGTTAAAGAGACCCCTTTATTACTCAGTTGCTCTTCTAGTTCCATGATGAATTTATCAACAATTAAACCAATCGTCTGAACATCCAACACCGAGAAATTGATGATGGCATCTAAACGGTTTCTAAACTCAGGGCTAAATTGTCGTTTCAATACATCCACACCATCGTTTGTGTTGTCCTGTTTTGAAAAACCAATTGAATTTCGACTAATTTCCTGAGCGCCTGCGTTGCTTGTCATCACCAAAATCACGTGCCGAAAATCAGCAGGGCGACCATTAGTATCAGTCAGCGTACCATGATCCATGATCTGTAATAACAGGTTAAACACATCAGGATGAGCTTTTTCAATTTCATCCAGCAATAGAACTGAATGTGGGTGCTTATTGATGGCTTCCGTAAGCAAGCCCCCTTGATCAAACCCAACATAACCTGGAGGTGCGCCAATTAAACGAGAAACCGTGTGCTTTTCCATGTACTCTGACATGTCAAAACGCAAGAGTTCTATCCCCAGCACGCTGGCCAATTGCCGTGTCACTTCTGTTTTACCCACACCAGTAGGCCCGGAAAATAAGAAGCTACCCACAGGCTTTGTCGGCTCTCGAAGACCTGATCGCGCCAGCTTAATGGCTGAAGCGAGTGCCGTAATGGCCGCATCTTGCCCATAAACAAGTAATTTCAAATCCCGCTCAAGGTTTCTTAGAGTATCTTTCTCGCTCGCTGATATTTTTTTAACGGGAACGCGTGCTATTTTTGCCACAACGCTTTCTATTTCAGTGACGCTGATGATCTTTTTGCGTTTGCTTGCAGTCAGTAAATTTTGATAGGCTCCAGCCTCATCCACCACATCAATCGCTTTATCAGGTAAGAATCGATCATTGATGTACTTCGCTGATAATTCAGCCGCAGCCCTCAGGGAAGGAATGGAAAACTTAACCCCATGATGCTCTTCCAGGCGCCCCTTCAACCCTTTCAATATTTCAAAGGTCTCATCGATTGAGGGCTCACTGATATCAATCTTCTGGAACCGTCTCGCTAAGGCACGATCTTTTTCGAAAATCCCTCTGTATTCTTGATAAGTCGTAGAACCAATACACTTTAACTCCCCATTGGCGAGCAAGGGTTTAATTAAATTAGACGCATCCATTACCCCGCCTGAGGCAGCACCAGCACCAATGATGGTGTGAATCTCATCGATAAATAAGATCCCCGCCTCTTGTTCACCGAGTTGTTTAAGAACCGCTTTGAGACGTTTCTCAAAATCACCACGATACTTCGTCCCTGCGAGCAATGCACCTAAATCAAGGGAGTAAACCACACAATTTTTAATGATATCAGGAACTTCATTATCCACAATCCGCCGAGCAAGTCCTTCTGCAATGGCCGTCTTCCCTACCCCAGCTTCGCCGACCAACAAGGGATTGTTTTTTCTGCGCCGACACAACACTTGGATTGTTCGTTGAATTTCTTCATGACGACCAATCAACGGATCAATTTTTCCAAGTTTGGCGCGTTTATTCAAGTTGAGGCAATAACTTTCCAGTGGAGACTCGTTCCCATCCGAGTTCATCATCTCCTCGTCCATGGACGGGTTCATACGCTCTTGCATACCATTATTTTGATACTTTGAAACCCCGTGTGAAATGTAGTTAATGACATCCAAACGCGTGATGTTTTCTCTACGAAGAAAATAAACTGCTTGGCTTTCTTGTTCACTAAAGATAGCTGCCAACACATTAGCGCCAGTGACTTCTGTTTTTCCTGCCGACTGCACATGAAACACAGCGCGTTGCAATACCCGTTGAAAACCTAACGTAGGCTGAGTTTCTCGCTCAAATTCTCCCACTGGAATTGTAGGCGTCGTCTCATCAATGAATTCAATGAGATCATGCCGCAATGAATCGATACTGGCATCACATGCCTGCAATACATTGCCCGCAGCTGGATTATCAAGCAGCGACAACAGCAAATGTTCCACCGTCATGAACTCATGGCGTTTTTCCTTGGCCTCTTTAAATGCGAGGTTTAAGGTAAACTCAAGCTCTTTATTTAACATGATCGTTGCTCCTATCCAGCCATGGGTACTACTTACACCTGCTCCATACTGCACAGCAAAGGATGTTGGTTCAACCTAGCATATTCATTCACCAATACCACTTTTGTCTCTGCGATATCACGTGTAAACACGCCACACACAGCCCGCCCCTCCAGATGCACACTAAGCATCACTTGCGTGGCTAATTCCTCAGGCAGATGAAAAAACTGCTTGAGGATATCCACCACAAAATCCATCGGAGTGTAATCATCATTGAGCAAGATAACCTTATATTTTTTAGGTTCTTGAAGTTCCGGTAAAGTTTCTGGCTCTACCGTGCTTCGCTCAACACGCACTCCAAATGACAACCCACTCATTACATACACCCTTACTTAATTTTATAGACTGATATTTTGGATTTGGCCAGTAAAAAAGTCGACAACCTAAGAATAAATCGTGGGTTGTCGACTTGCTTGAAAACCCTTGGCGATTAATAACTTCACATGTGCTGAATCATTGCATCACCAAAGCCTGAACAACTAACACACGTGGCGCCTTCCATTCCCCGTTCAAAATCATAGGTCACGGTTTTAGCATCAATCGCACCTTCCATCCCTTTAATAATATAATCCGCAGCCTCAACCCAACCCATATGTCGAAGCATCATCTCGGCTGATAAAATCAATGAGCCCGGATTCACCTTGTTTTGACCTGCGTATTTCGGCGCCGTTCCGTGCGTTGCTTCAAAGACCGCCACGCCATCGCCGAGGTTCGCTCCTGGTGCAATACCAATTCCCCCGACTTGAGCCGCTAACGCGTCGGACAGGTAATCACCATTCAGATTTAACGTTGCAATGACATCATAATCCTCAGGCCGTAATAGAATTTGCTGCAAAAATGCATCTGCAATGACGTCTTTGACAATAATCTGCCGGCCTGTTGCTGGATGAGGGTAAGACATCCAAGGGCCTCCTTGATAGGGCACAGCACCAAACTCATCGCGAGCCACATCATAGCCCCAGTCTTTGAACGCACCTTCCGTAAATTTCATGATGTTACCTTTATGGACCAAGGTGACCGAGTCGCGATTATTATCAATGGCGTATTGCATAGCGGCTCTAACTAAACGTGTTGTGCCTTCTTTTGAAACCGGTTTAATGCCAATCCCACAGTGTTCAGGAAAACGAATCTTTGTCACGCCCATCGTCTCGCGTAAAAATTGAATCACCTGATTGGCTTCAACCGAGTCTGCCTTCCATTCAATGCCAGCGTAAATATCTTCCGAATTCTCGCGAAAAATAACCATGTTTGTTTTCCATGGCTCTTTAACCGGGCTGGGCACGCCTGTGAAATAACGCACGGGACGCAAGCAAGTGTACAGATCTAATTCTTGTCGAATCGCTACATTCAACGAACGAATCCCACCACCGACGGGCGTGGTCAGCGGGCCTTTAATTGACACCACAAATTGCTTCATGACATTAAGCGTCTCTTTAGGTAACCAATCCGTTGGGCCATAGTGAGTTAATGCTTTCTCACCTGCGTAAATCTCCATCCAAGCAATACGCCGTACTGAACCATACGCTTTTGTGACCGCTGCATTCACCACGTTCAGCATGGCTGGCGTCACATCTATGCCAATCCCATCGCCTTCGATAAACGGGATGATTGGGCAGTCCGGCACATTCAACGACCAATCACTATTCACCGTAATCGCGCTCCCTTGTGTAGGGATCTGGATTTTCTCAACTACCATGGCTTACTCCATTGAATGAAATGGAGATCATGATACCATGGCGGTTAGCCGAGTCCCAAGTAAGAAAACAGAGCACAAGCATGGTTTATTGCGTTGGATTAACGGGCACGATTGCAAGTGGTAAATCCACAGCCGCCGCCTATTTTAAATCAGTAGGCATCAGCATCATAAGCGCCGATGCACTGGCTAAAGCGTTAACGCTAAATGGCCAGCCGGCCTTCGATGAGATTAAACATCATTTTGGTGCGTCTATTCTTACTGATCAGGGCGAACTTAATCGCCGTGCGCTACGCCATCTGATAATCAGTGATGCCAGTGAGCGCTTATGGCTCGAAAAATGCGTGCACCCACGCATTCGCGAAGCGATAACATCTGCCATCGAACACGTCACCAGCCCTTATTGCGTCATTGAGATTCCCTTGCTCACTCAACGCGACGATTACCCATACCTTCATCGCGTGCTGGTCATCGAGTCCACGGAACAGAAACAAATTAAACGGCTTATGGCGCGTGATACGTGTTCAAAAGAAGAAGCGATGAGCCTTCTAGCGACGCAACCCCATCAAGAAACACACAGAACTTTGGCCGATGACCTGGTGAGCAATACCGGCACGCAAGAAGAATTAGCAATAAAATTGGCCAGACTGCATCAAAAATACTTGGCGAAGTCCTTATGCACTTAACGCTGAGCGATGAAGTAATCAATCGTTTTGGCTTTGTTTCCTAGCTCACAAAATGAACAGATCACGCGATCAATTTAGAACAGTGATATCCTTAGCGGCATAACTAACGCGCTTATGCTGTGACA
>CANISA010000066.1 GCA_947470005.1 Legionellaceae bacterium
AAATTAATTTTTAGAATGCTGATCTATTGTAGTTTTGATGGGCTCACATCAGAGTTTTCTTCGCTTAAAAATTCCATTTTCGGTGTTGTTCGTGTTAATATTGCTCAATTCTGGCTCTTCATGCCTTGACGATTTTTGAGTCTACTCGTTTTGTCATACTTTTACGGTGGATCCAGTTAGAAACCCACTACCAGTTCAGCGTAACTGTGCCGACCGCAGGACGGTCGAGGCTTAAACACCTGTCGTGTTTGTGAGTGGATTTTGGCCAAGGATGGCCGAAATCCATCATGAGGTAGCGACACGCTTGTCGCCTTTTATATTAGACTTTCAAGACCCAAAAGATATCTTTTGGACAGCACTAGCTGCCTGAGAACCGTGCTCACAGACGTTATTAGCGAATACACTGATTGCAGGCAAATGCTTGGCCGCACTCATGACGCCACTCACTGGACCTCTAGTACCACTTGAAACTACCTCACATATCTTAGGCACAGCAATAGCAACTGATGAAAGACAAACAGCTACCGCTTTTACATCGTTATTATTAAAATGCTGAGTGGCATTATACACCCCTCGGGTAATTTTGTCATGCATCGGCACATATTTGAGATCGTTTTTGGTAAAGACATGCAATATTCGGTTACGCTCTTCTGTCGATGCATTACTTAAGTAGGCATGATCTTCTGGTAAAAGGGTTGAAAATGTACGATCGGGGGTGTAGTAATAGAAAAAATCTCCGTGCGCAGCTACTCTGTTCCATACATAACGAGAACTTACGGTAGTAGCAGCCGAAATCACCATTGGAATTGGAGAGCCACCTGTTGTAAAAGCGACAAATCCAACATCTAATGCATCTTTCAAGGT
This sequence comes from Legionellaceae bacterium, assembly GCA_947470005.1. GTDB lineage: Bacteria > Pseudomonadota > Gammaproteobacteria > Legionellales > Legionellaceae > JAGVJT01. Next base: position 865 of record CANISA010000066.1, read on the forward strand.
CACCCAAGGCTTATCTATGGCTCTAAAATCCATGTAAACACTGGCAACCTCTGGATCGATATTTGCAAAAATATAGCCACCAGTTCGAGAGACAAAATCCCCTTGCTTAATGTGTGCCACAAGATTAATCTCGAAATTCGGATCAATCATCTTCATATGATGTGCATACTTAAATGCATGCTGCGCAACCTCATCATTCACACTCGCTGATTGAAACAGGACCGTTTCTAAGCTGGTGATATCTTTGAGTTCAGGACAAGCGCAAGTAGTCGCCTCTGTACAAGCTTTCACACGCTCCTCAAGAATATCAGTTGTCAGTATTTGAGCAAGAGAGCCACCCAAGCTATGACCTGTGACGCGAATTTTTCTAGAAGGATATTTTCTAGCTAACTCGTTGACTTGCTGCATCAGTAACTCACGGTTAGCTTTCATTGCGCCATAACCGGGCCCATTTGGATCAAGATCAGCGACAATACTTGCATCTCCCGCCGTTCCTCTACAGACGATATTAATCGGATCTAACGACTCAGGCTTCACCATTGCATAAAGATAAATACCATTTTGACTTCGAAGCTCTTCTGAACCGAGAAGTTCTAATTCATATCCTTTCTCTCTGAGTGCGTGTTTAGCAGCAGGCTCACTATCTGCGTTTTCAATACGAGGAACAGCCAACTTGTACGCGCTAACTTTTGCTAGGTGCTCTGCCTCGATAGCCCCCTGTTTTAGAGGTGAGCGCGCGTAATCAGCTTCATTAATGATAACCCAGTCAACCAAAGCGTCTTCTGTCGCTAAAGCAACAACATCCGTGGCTAAAGCAACAACATCCGTGGCTAAAGCAACTGTTTCCACAGGCTTTTTGTGAGATGTTCCTACTAACCGTCGATATAAAGACGTGATATTTTTAAATATATTCATTATAGTTCCCCAAATACATCTTGTTGACTAAACATTGTACCTGAAGAACTGATTATGATCAACAGATAGCCTCGTCCTGTAGCGGCAATTTAGAAATGTCCTATTCGGGAAATTTAGAAATGTCCGGTTTTGCAAAATAGAAATGCCCCTTTTTTCCCCCAACTGGTAGTGGGTTTAATTGCTCACATGAATTTGTCTGAAGCCCAGAACAGTCCTGGATTTCGGCGTATCACTCTCGAATAATCTAAACTCATATTCTTTGAGGTGATAAAATGGCTGGACGTCAACAACCTCGGGTTATCCCGACTCAATTAAGTATCTGAGATTCACTACACACGCATTTATAGTGTTTTTAGGCGATGGGAGTCGGCCGGTTGTATGCGTGCTATTTTTGCAGGGTCAGTATTTAAATTACATCACCATGGACTCCTGGACACCAATATAATCCATGGTGACAAAATTGTTGCCTCCTGCGACAGGAACTGCAACGTAATTGCACCGTTTGTTACGGCACCAGGGAACAAAAATGAATCACCGCTGTTCCGAGAAGTTCTGCCTGGTGTCATGCGTACAGCCCGCGCTATTGGTATTGATTTACAAGGTACTGTCCCACTACCAGTTCGAAGAAAAGCAAAGACTGGTTTCTCAAATGCCTGCGTAGTCAAGCGATCAATTACGTTAGCAAAAAGAACGGTCTTTACTATTATGCGTTATAATCATCATAGGCTTCTTTAATGTTTTACGGTGGAAGCCAACAGTACTTTAAACGCGACCTTGGTGTAATATTATGATCATTGAAAGTGCGTTTAAACCGTCGTGGTGGTTATCCAACGCGCACGCACAAACCATGTACCCGACACTGACGCGTCGTCATCCGGTGTGTATCGATTGTGATGAGCGGTTGGAGTTACCTGATGGTGATTTTCTCGATTTAGCCTGGGCAAATAATGGATTAGGCGCGGATGCGCCCTTGGTTATTTTTTTGCATGGATTGGGCGGAAGCGTACACTCGAGTTACGTGTCAGGGCAGTTGCGTGCGTTTAATCGGCGAGGTTGGCGTGCGGTACTGATGCACTTTCGTGGAGCGAGTAGAGAGCCGAATCGCTTACCTCGCGCGTATCATTCGGGTGACACGGCTGATTTAGATTATGTATTACATGTCCTTCATCAACGCGAGCCACAAACACCCAAAGCAATTGTCGGGATCTCTTTAGGAGGAAATGTTCTCTTGAAGTGGTTAGGTGAGCAGGGCGCTCAGTCGTTGGTGCAAGCGGCAGTGGCTGTGTCGGTGCCCTTTCAGCTGGGCCTTGTTGCGGATCGAATCAATCAAGGATTTTCGCGTTTCTACCAAGCCTATTTATTAGGGCGCTTAAGAAATACATTTATAAGAAAATGCGAGAAATACGTCGATCAAATGCCTTTTTCTATTCAAGAGCTCAACGCATTACACTGCTTTTGGACGTTTGATGATTATGTTACTGCACCGTTGCATGGTTTTCCGCATGTTCATGCGTACTACGCGCATGCCAGCTCAAGGCAGTATTTGTGTAACGTAGCAACGCCTACGTTGATTATTCATGCGAAGGACGACCCGTTTATGACAACGGATGCCATTCCTCACGCGGATGAGCTGTCAAGCAATATTACGCTGGAGCTGAGTCGTAAAGGAGGACATGTTGGGTTTATTACGGGAGATATTCCGGGTCGGCCTGTTTATTGGTTAGATCAACGTATTCCTACTTTTTTAACGGATTATCTGTGAACATAAAAACCGTGGGTGGGTGTGAAGGCTAGGTTATTAAAATCGGTACACTCTTTCTGTAAAACCCTATAAAATAAGTCACTTTCCTCTTTTATTGTTGTGAGCATGCCGAAGCGAGCGGATATTCAGTCGATTCTCATTCTTGGCGCGGGGCCTATTGTGATAGGCCAGGCCGGTGAGTTTGATTATTCAGGGACGCAAGCGGTGCGTGCTTTGAAAAAAGAAGGGTATCGCGTTATCCTCGTGAATTCAAATCCCGCCACCATCATGACGGATCCGGACCTTGCTGATGCGACATACATTGAGCCGGTGTTATGGCAAGAAGTGGCGCGTGTGATTGAAAAAGAACGTCCTGATGCGTTGTTGCCGACTATGGGTGGGCAAACCGCGTTAAATTGTGCGCTGGATTTGGTGCGCGAAGGGGTGTTGGCTAAGTACAGTGTTGAGCTGATCGGTGCGGCACGTGAGGCAATCGATCGTGCGGAAGATCGCGAAAAATTTCGTCAGCTCATGCAGACCATTGGGTTAGATATGCCTCGCTCGGCGATAGCGCACAGTTTAGAAGAGGCTTTCTCTGTACAAGCGCAATTGGGTTTCCCGTCAATTATTCGACCGTCGTTCACGATGGGCGGAAGTGGCGGGGGGATTGCTTACAATCGCGAAGAATTTGAAGACATTTGTACGCAAGGCCTGGCTTTATCCCCTACGCATGAGTTACTGATTGATGAGTCTGTGTTGGGCTGGAAAGAGTTTGAAATGGAAGTGGTGCGAGATAAAAAAGACAATTGCATCATCGTCTGTACCATTGAAAATCTAGATCCTATGGGGGTGCACACGGGTGATTCCATCACGGTCGCACCCGCGCAAACGTTGACCGACAAAGAGTATCAACGCATGCGCGATGCAGCGATTCGGGTGTTGCGTGCGGTGGGGGTGGAAACAGGAGGCGCGAATGTTCAGTTCGCGGTTAATCCTGACGATGGAAGGCTCCTCGTGGTGGAAATGAACCCACGGGTTTCTCGAAGCTCCGCATTGGCGTCAAAAGCGACTGGTTTTCCCATTGCGAAGATAGCGGCTTTGTTGGCTGTTGGATACACGCTGGATGAGTTGGCTAATGAAATCACCGGGGGCAAAACACCGGCCTCTTTTGAGCCGAGCATTGATTACGTGGTGACGAAAATCCCACGATTTAATTTTGACAAATTTCCACAAACAACAACCACGCTTTCAACACAGATGAAATCTGTTGGTGAAGTGATGGCGATTGGGTCTACGTTTCAAGCGTCGTTGCAAAAGGCAATCCGTGGTTTAGAAATTGGTCGCTATGGCTTACAGCCGCTGTTTAAGGCGGGTGGCGATCGAGCTGTTCTGTGTGGATTGTTGCGCGAGCCTACGCCGGATCGATTATGGTACCTTGCGGATGGGTTTCGGTTTGGGATGTCGTTAGAAGAAATTCACCAAGAGAGCCGCGTTGATCCTTGGTTTTTAGGACAAATTCAATCGCTGGTCGCGCTGGAAGCGACGTTGGTGGGGCAAACGATTCATGATTTGAATGAAGCTGCATTACGGACGCTGAAAGAGGCGGGGTTTGCGGATGTCTATCTTGCGGTTTTATTGTCTTGTCACGAGGACGACGTGAGACATCGGCGTGTGTTGCTCGGAGTCGTGCCTGTTTACAAGCGGATAGACTCGTGCGCAGGGGAGTTTCCCAGTGAGACGGCGTATTTGTATTCGTGTTATGCCTCCGCGTGTGAAGCCCTGCCTGAGAACGACGCGCAAAAAGTGATGATTTTAGGCGGGGGACCTAACCGTATTGGTCAAGGGATTGAATTTGATTACTGTTGCGTGCATGCAGCGATGGCCTTGCGTGAGGCGGGTTATCAAACCATCATGGTCAATTGCAATCCTGAGACCGTGTCTACGGATGTGGACATATCAGATAGGCTTTATTTCGAACCCATCACGCTCGAAGATGTGTTAGCAATTGTGGCGGTTGAAAAACCGTTTGGCATGATCATTGATTATGGCGGACAAACGCCGTTGAAACTGGCACGCGCGCTAGAAGCCAATGGGGTGAATATTTTAGGCACGTCGCCTGATGCCATTGATGAAGCAGAGGACCGAGAGCGGTTTCAGCAGTTGGTTACCCGGCTACAATTACAACAACCGGCCAATGGCACGGTGCGTAGCGAAGAGGAAGCCCTTGCGTTGGCTAAACGAATCGGTTATCCCTTGGTTGTTCGACCCTCGTATGTTTTGGGCGGACGCGCGATGGAAATTGTTTACCAAGAAGAAGATTTACGCCATTATCTGGCTTATGCGGTCGAGGTGTCGAATGATTCACCGGTGCTGTTGGATAAATTTTTGAATGATGCCATTGAAGTGGACGTTGATGCGGTTTGCGACGGCGAAGAGGTTTTAATTGGTGCAATTATGGAGCACATCGAGCAAGCAGGCGTGCATTCGGGAGATTCCGCGTGCACATTACCGCCGTTTAGTATCAGTGGGGTCGTGCAGCAAGATTTGATTGAGCAGATGCGTCGAATGGCGTTAGAATTAGGGGTGTGTGGCTTAGTGAATGCGCAGTTTGCCATTCAAGCGGATGATATTTATGTGTTGGAGGTGAATCCACGCGCGTCGCGTACGGTTCCCTTTGTATCCAAAGCGACCGGGTTACCACTGGCCAAGATTGCAGCACGCTGCAAGGTGGGGCAACGGTTAAGGGATCAAGGCTTGCCGCTTCACCGTCATGGACCGGCTTTTTATTCGATTAAATTACCGGTGTTTCCGTTTATCAAATTCCCTGGTGTTGATTCAATCTTAGGGCCGGAGATGAAATCCACGGGTGAATCGATGGGGATCGCTAAGCGCTTTGGCCAGGCTTATGCGAAAGCTCAATTGGGCGCTGGCGCAAACATTGTGAAACGTCGACGTGCGTTTTTATCGGTGCGAGATGCTGATAAAGCGCGAGTGGGTGAAATTGCAAAACGATTGACCGTCCTTGGGTTTGAGCTGTTTGCAACCCGAGGAACGGCCATGGTGTTGCAAGCGGCAGGCATTGATTGTCGGCGTGTATTTAAAGTGGCAGAAGGGCGCCCGCATGTGGTTGATTACATAAAAAATCATGAGATTGATTTCATTGTAAATACCACGGAGGGCAAACAAGCGATTGCGGATTCATTTTCTATTCGTCGAAGCGCGTTGCAACACAAGGTCAGTTACACCACGACATTGTCGGGTGCTGAAGCGGCTTGTTTAGCGATGAAATATGAAGACCGAGAGACCGTGACGCGATTACAGGATTTACAGGTGAGGTAACCATGATGCAAAAACATCCCATGACCCCAGAAGGTGCTGAAGCACTAACGAAGGAACTGTATAGATTAAAAAGCGTGGAGCGTCCACGCATTATTGAGGCGATTGCCACGGCGCGAGCGCATGGCGACCTCAAAGAAAATGCAGAATACCATGCGGCTCGCGAGCAGCAGAGTTTTGCTGAGGGGCGTATTCAGGAGTTGGAAGCCAAACTCTCCAACATGCAAATTGTTGATATTCGAAAGCTTCCTAACCAAGGAAAAGTTGTTTTTGGGACAAAAGTTCATTTGCACCATGTGCAGACAGGGGCTGATATGACGTATCAGCTGGTTGGCGTCGACGAAGCAGATATCAAAATAAATAAAATATCATATAGCTCCCCCATCGGACGTGCGGTGATCGGCAAACAACTGGACGACACCGTCGTTGTTCAAACGCCGGGTGGATTAGTTGAGTATGAGATAACAGGGGTTGATTATGAGTGAGTAGCTTTTTTAAAAAATCTCGACACCTCAAAAAATTACTCCGTTCATTGGATGTTGCACTTCACTGTTGAATCGGCGAACAACCTCCAGAGCCTTTATCTGACTTATCTTTTGTCGCATCTTCTTGTTCCTTTGCTTCAGAAATAATCCCAGATAACCGTGCCTTCACGGTAGATGATTGTTGCGGTGGTGCCGAGTAGTGAGGATGTTTTATCAGGTTAGCGTGCAACGCCGCGTTTTAAAGTGCACCCCATCTTAAACTCGATGTATTATTGTCTTGACGATGGGGTCCACTTTAGTTGTTTTTGTGAGCAGTTATCATCATGATCCTTATTTTTTTGACGATAAACTATGTATCATAAACCAGCTTGCTGGTCGATGACTGCTCTCAAAAATTGCTACTTAAAACAGGCCGAGTGTCCACTGGATTTGAACCATGCGAACTTCATCTTCGTTTGCTGTAATTACTTCCGCTGTCATTTAAAACCACAT
>CANISA010000067.1 GCA_947470005.1 Legionellaceae bacterium
ATGAGAGTGCGCATTGATAAATGCATCCGCATGAATTGAAATAAACACATCCGCGTTGTGTTTTCTCGCAATCATCAAACGCTGGCGCAACCCAACGTAATAGTCGCCGTCACGGGTTAGCACCGCGTGCATGCCTGGCTGCTTGTCAATCAACTGCTTTAACAGTTTAGCAATCGCAAGAACCACCTGTTTTTCAACACGATGTGCAGGTCCTATTGCACCCGGATCGTGGCCTCCATGCCCAGGATCGAGCACAATCACGACGTTGCGAAGAGACCCGGCTGGTGCGCGATGCGTGACCGTTGAGGGTCTCACATATGCGGGTGTTGAAACCAAGGGGATCCCTGCCTTTTGAGGCGTCAACACCAAGCGAAGCACCGACGACGTCGCCCGCAAAGGACTGGCCGTAAAACGTACTGGCGCCACCACATCAAACACCAAACGTAACGTATGCGGCGTCGGGTGACCCGCACGCACGCGGGCAACCAGTCCGCGACGCTTCACAGCATGTGCCACATCAAGCCGAGTGGTCGTATCAGCCAAGTCAATCACGACGCGATCGGGGTGCGTTAGATAAAATAAATGGTAACGAGAGGAGCCTGAAAACGTGCACTGAATGGACGCGGCCCCGCCGGAGTCGTTCTGAACAGCAAGTGCTGTCAATGTTGAGGCACAGACGTCGATGCAAAGACTCAAGCAAAAAAACAACCCAGCCATTCGCTTACTCATGATGCCTCGACTAAACAAGATAAGAGGGTAGCGCCAGCCGGGCTCAACGCCGACACCTGTAGCAATCGACCCTCTCCATTGAAGATTAAAGAGAAGTCCACATCAATCAACGGAAGCATAGATATCGCCCGTTCAGGCCATTCAATACAGCAGATCGCCTGTGTTGAAAAATAATCACGAAAACCGATGTACTCAAGCTCCGCCTCATCCTCAATACGGTACAGATCAAAATGATGCAGCAGCGCACGTTGGTCCGGCAAGGGGTAGCTTTCAACCAGCGAAAACGTAGGACTTTTAATGGCTCCCGTGACCCTTAAGGCACGAAGCATCGCACGAACCAAGGTGGTTTTGCCCGCACCAAGATCGCCGCGGAACGCTAAAATAAGCGGAGAGACCAAGGCGGCTGCCAACCGCCTTGCAACCTGCTCCGTCGCATCTTCGGTCGGCAAATCAAACGAAGCCTGAATGCCCACGACTTATTCGACCAATTTTAGAACAGGTTTCCCACGCGATCGTGAGGACGTCGTCGATGCGGCATCCGCTGGCGGAAGCGGATCATAATCCTCACCAAATTCCATGCCACGGCCATTTTCTTTCGCGTAAATAGCCAGCACGGCGCCTGGACTTAAAAAAAGCTGCATCGTTTGCCCAGAAAAACGCGTCGTAAACAAAATCCTATCATTATCCAAATGCAAGCCACGGCATGATTTGGGTGAAATATTAAGGATAATTCGCCCACCATTCACGTGCTCCTGCGGAACTTCCACACCAGGGTACTCCGCATTCACCAGAAGATAAGGCGTTAACTCATTGTCCACAATCCAATCGTATATCGCACGAATAAGATATGGTTTATTTGAGGTCATGCTCATCGCTACGCTGCCCTTAGCTGCCGCTCAGCATCCGTTAAACTGGTTTGGAATGATTCACGCTTAAACAAACGCTGGATGTAAGCCTGCAAACCAACCGCATCCGCCGGGATTTCGATGCCTAATTGTGGTAAACGCCACAACAAGGGGGCAAGCGCGCAATCCAGCAACGAATACTCATCGCTCAGAAAATAAGGCTTGTCTAAGAAAACAGGCTCAAGGCCAATTAAGCTGTCGATCAAGAGCTGACGCGTCGCATCAACCTCTTTACCTGCGTGAATTTGGTTCATCAACGAATACCAATCCTGCTCAATGCGATGCATCATTTTACGCGTTTCAGCGCGCGCGACGGGATAAACCGGCAACAACGGAGGGTGTGGAAAACGCTCATCCAAATATTCCATGATGATCCGTGCTTCGTACAGGACCAATTCACGGTCAATCAGCGTAGGCACTGTGCCGTAGGGGTTCTGCGCGAGCAAAACGTCTGAAACATCATTCTTCCTGACCGGGATAATTTCAACATTCACCCCTTTTTCCGCTAAGACTATCCGAACTTGATGACTGTATATGTCATCACTGTCCGAATACAATGACATGATCGTGCGTTTTGCTATGATAGCCATCCACTTTTCCTCGTCGTTAACCGTCTAATAAACCATCCGACCATTGTATCACAAGTTAAACCCGGTGTGTTGCACGGTGATCCTTAGATTGGAACAGTCTTTGGAGTAACTGCTTGATTTTCCACATCGCTCACGGGTTCATTCGCGGCCTTTGGATTATTTTTTCCCGAAAAAAAGTGATAAGCAATCAAAAGGCCACCGCTCACAATCAATGCGGGCGTCAACACAGCAGTGACACTTGTCTGTTCGCCGCTCGAGCTAAAAAAAGCACGAACAAGCCCACCCGCACCCACACAACCCAGGCCTAAATAAAAAGATGCATTTGTATCAACCACTGCCACCACTTTTTCGGATTTATCTGGTGTATAAGGTGCCTTTTCATCAATCACTGCCATCCCTTTTTTAGGTTTATTTTGAACATAATAGCTACTGATTAAATGAAAAATATCCTGATAACAGCACGCCAGGTGTTGAACGTGCTGTGGCGGAAAGCAATCCTCAGGCGTAAACATAACCTGAGGGTATGATTTCATGTACGCTTCCACCACATGCTCAATCACCATGAGATACCCCATGTTAACGACATAGACGGTTTTTGATGAGTCTTGTAAATGACCGCGCAAATCAATCAGGTGAACCATGTCCAAATCGCCCGTCGAATCAGCCAAACAATCATTGATTCGTTGAGTAACGGCCTCAACAAGCAAAGAAAATGAGCCGAGTGACGTTTGGCGTTGAGGAGACTGAACCGGACAGAGCTGGTTTTCTTTCAATATGCACGCGTACGTGGCAAAAATCGCAGCGGGTCCTAAGCTCCCATAAAAACAATTCATCAACTGTTCGTGATGTGCAGCGAACGCCATGGGGTTACTGTACGCCATGCCAATGGATAACTTAACAAAAAATATTATTTTTTTCTCTCTTTCTTTCACAGGAAACAACTGACGATCTTCGGCTGAATGACGACCAAAACAGGTCATCGTTTCTATAATGTCTCTCGAGGTGAGAGATAAGCCATCATCTCGCATTGAAACCAGTGCATCTGAGAGTACATCAGGGTTGGTTCTATCAATAAATAAAGCTAATTTTTTTGGAACAACCAAGCCATTTTCATCGGTGACGTTTATTAAAGACATATTACCGCTTTTCATCAAATTGTTTTCCCGCATTAGGTGAAGCATGAGGTGATCTTTGTTGTTGCTGGCGTAAATCGCACCATGCGAGGGAGCGCTATCGTCCCTATTTTAGGATGCATTGTACCTTTATTTCGCACGTCAATCAATTAAACAAACAAGATGATCATCTATAGCCTTAAAACAAGCGTCTTTTGTTGACATCAGATTCGCACCATCGCATGATGACGCAGGTCATATTTTATGGCGGTTGTAGTGACGATGACAAAACTAACGCGTAACGCAATCAATGGCCTTTTTCTTTCAACGAATCCATCGCCTCCGGATTGCAAGCTGTCCAATCGCCCCAGTTCGCATCCCATTCCGAACAAATTTATTGAGCGATTGATCTACCTCATCAAGCTACGTCAACTAACGAACAAGAATAAAAACACCGATGAACACCTTCGCCAAAAAGCGTTCGACGAACTCAACGAGGCGAGGGAAAACGGAACCTATGAAGAAACGGTAGAAAAAATAAATTGGGAATACCGATTCGCCGTGGCGGATGAAAAAAAGCGCGAAGCGCTTAATATGACCAACATGGTGATTTGACTTAACCTTATTTATTTATCCTGCGCCAATAAAGCCGTTTCAATCGATACACGACAGTCAACAGCACCAACAAAAAAAGCATCACCCCAACGCCTATTTTGATCCGAATGCTTGCCGAAGGATCCGACACATACGTAAGAAAAGCCACTAAATCAACCACCACACCGTCTAACGCATCCGCGGTCAACGGGGCAAATGGATTGGGCATCATGAGGTCAGGGACCAATTGATTATTGGTTCCAAACGGTTGTCGCTCATCATGATAAAAAGAAGTTAAATAAGTATACAACCACTCCGGCCCTCGGGCCTTCGCCGTTAACGATAGATCGGGCGGAACTTGGCCAAACCAACGGCGCGCGTCGTCAACAGGCATGCTGACCGGGGGCACAGCGATTTGATTATTACGTAGATAACGCAAGGCATGACAGCCCGAGCAATAATCCATAAACAAGAGAGCCCCACGTTGCACGTGAGCCGGCGGAGCTGTAAACCCATCCATGCACGTGAGCAACAGCGTCATCGCGATAGCCGCCCATAAGGGATTCATTCGTCCATCCGCTCAGGTAATGCCTGATGTGATTCATGCTTGCTGTACAACGGCATCAAGAGAAAATAGGCAAAATAGACCACCGTACTCCCGCGTGCGACCCATAATGTCCCTGGTGTGAGCGCTCGAGTGCCTAAGAACCCCAAGACGAGCACACTCAGAATGAAAAACACCAAGGCTGCTTGGGAATAATAGCCTTTATAACGCATGGCGCGCACGGGGCTTCTATCCAACCAGGGTAAGAAAAACAACACGAGCATCGCACTTCCCATCACCACAACACCCCATAACTTATCGGGGATAGCACGCAGCATGGCGTAAAAAGGCGCCATATACCACAACGGCGTGATGTGTTGAGGCGTCACCAAGGGATTGGCCGGCTCGAGGTTAGTCGGCTCTAAAAAATACCCGCCCATGTCCGGAAAAAAAAACACCACAGCAAAAAATCCCATGAAAAACAAAACCGCACCCAGGGCATCCTTGAGCGTGTAATACGGATGAAACGGAATTTTATCCTGAGGCAATGGATCAATACCCTGTGGATTATTTGAACCAACCTGACGAAGAGCCGCGATGTGCAACCACACAAAAAGCATGATCAACAAAGGAACGCCAATAATATGCAACGCATAAAATCGGTGTAGCGTTGCATCCGACACCGTGTAATCGCCACGCACCCACGTGACAAACGTCTCCCCCACATAGGGAATAGCACCCAGCAGAGACGTCATCACTTGGGCTCCCCAATAAGATAATTGGCCCCAGGGAAGCAAATAGCCAAAGCACGCTTCTGCCGTCAAGAGCAGAAACAAAAACATCCCTAAAAGCCAAACCAGCTCACGTGGCCGTTGATACGAACCATACAGCAGCCCGCGAAACAGATGCAGGTAAATCACAATAAAAAAAGCAGACGCTCCTGTTGAATGCATGTACCGCAACAACCAGCCATAATTAACATCCCGCATGATGGTTTGAACGGAATGAAAGGCTTCATCAGCCGTCGGCGTATAAAACATCGTCAACCAAAAGCCTGTCACCAATTGATTGAGCAAGACCAAAAGCGCCAGCGATCCAAACAGATAATACACGTTTAAATTTTTTGGCAGGTAATACTCGCTCGCATACTGTTTCCACACACGACGCCATGGAAGGCGCGCGTCAATCCATGATCCAAGTCGGCTCATGCCGTCCCCTCACCAATCTCAATCATGTGTTCACTGATGTACCGATACGGCGGCACTTCTAAATTAATCGGCGCGGGAACATGCTTAAACACCCGACCCGCTAAGTCAAACGCAGAGCCATGACACGGGCAATAAAAGCCTCCAAGCCATGCGAGATCTCGCTCGTTTTCATGCGGCTCATACCGAGGCACGCAACCTAAATGCGTGCAGATCCCAATCAGCACGAGGTATTCTGGTTTAATGGAGCGATAGGCATTGGCTGCATAAGCCGGTTGTTGAGGCACAAGGGAGGACGGATCGCGTAATTCAGGGTTAGGCCTGGATAAATCCGCCAGCATAGCAGCCGTCCGCCGAATCACCCACACGGGCTTTCCTCTCCACAGAACCGTCATCTGCTGACCTGGTTTCAGTTGGCTCAAATCAACCCGCACTGGAGCGCCCTCCGCGCGCGCTTTCGCACTCGGAAGCCAAGACGACACCAGCGGCGTCAACGCACACAACGCCCCTCCCCCGCCGAGAACAGCCACGGCCGTGAGAAGAAAGCGGCGTCTCGATTCATCCACCGGATCAACCGTCACGAGCGCATCCTGCGCTGCGGGTGAATTTTCTTGCTTAACCATATCAAAACCAGGACCATACAATGAGTGCCTCAGTTATATCAAAGAATAGACGGGTTGGAAACAAAATATCCCAAATGAAACCATGATATGATGGCAAAACAACAACTATATTGCTGCCGCAGCGGTAAAAAAAATGAAACTCTGGGAAGTATACTAAACAAAAAAGCGCCACGAAGGCGCCTTTTTAATATTAGATCGGCGAATAATCGCCATCCAATTATCGTTTCGAGTACTGTGTTGCGCGTCGTGCTTTGTGCAAGCCGACTTTTTTACGTTCCACACAACGTGAGTCACGTGTCAACAAACCTTTGGCTCGTAACTTTCTACGAAACGAGTCCGGCTCAGGCTCAGCACCCTCTGGGCGATCGCCTTCATCGTAAACAACCAATGCACGAGCAATACCTAAGCGAATGGCTCCTGCTTGTCCAGAAATTCCGCCACCAACAACCGTTGCGTAGACATCAAATCGTGACAACATGTCCACAGCCTCAAGAGGCTGTCTAATCACCATGCATGACGTTTCACGACCAAAATAATCCGTGACAGCACGCTTATTAACAATAATCTCACCCTTGCCTGGGCGAAGAAACACCCGTGCAGATGAACTTTTTCTACGACCGGTTCCGTAATATTGCTTCGTTTGAGCCATAATACTTATTCCTCAATCTCTAGTTGCTTCGGTTGCTGTGCCTCGTGAGGGTGCTCTGTGCCCGCATAAACTTTAAGCTTGCGAAACATGTCGCGGCCCAATGGATTTTTCGGCAACATACCCTTGACTGCACGCTCAATGATTCGCGTCGGATCTTTTTTCTGCAGTTTTTCGAAAGAAATTGATTTAATCCCCCCTGGAAAACCAGAGTGACTGTAATATATTTTTTCTTTGAACTTGCGACCCGTAACGACGACTTTTTCCGCATTCGTCACGATAATGTAATCCCCAGTATCCACATGAGGAGTGAATTCTGCTTTGTGCTTACCGCGTAAACGGCGAGCAATTTCTGTAGCAAGGCGACCCAACACTTTGTCACTGGCATCAATAATGAACCAGTCACGCTTAACTTCGTGTGCCTTGGCGCTAAATGTTTTCATTCAATTAACTCCGTACTGCCTGGGTATCCCAGTCTTGAACGGGCGATTTTAACCAAAAGTCGCCCGTTCCACAAGTAAAATCACACAAAATGATGCGTGCGAATAAAAATAAGGGTTAGATTCATGTATCTGACACTGAGCCCTGCTCAATCAACAACCGTTCAACAATGTTTCCATCGATAAGATGGCTTGCGATGATTTCATCAACGTCCGCAGTGGATGCATACGTGTACCAAACCGCCTCAGGGTAAATAACCAAGCAGGGACCTAGGCTACAACGCCCAAGGCAACCCGACTGGCTGATTCGTACCTTTCCTTCGCCATGCAGATGCATGGCCTTCAATTGTTCCTTCGCATAATTGAAAAAAGACACGCCGCCCGAATTCGCGCAACACGTCTTACCAGCAGG
>CANISA010000068.1 GCA_947470005.1 Legionellaceae bacterium
AATTTTCAGCCAGGATGGCTTGTTAATTCAAGAATACGGAGAAAAAAAGCGCATCCCCCTCACCTACAACGAAATATCACCAACACTCATCAAAGCCTTGCTTGCAACGGAAGATCAACGATTTTTTGAACACCCCGGCGTGGACGTCTTTGGTTTAGCCCGAGCAACCGTTCGGATGATTAAAACAGGAACAAAATCACAAGGCGGCAGCACCATCACCATGCAGGTCGCTCGAAACTTTTTCCTTAATCGCAAAAAAACATTCCTTCGAAAATTTAATGAGATCATGCTTGCGATTAAAATTGATCGTGAATTAAGCAAAGAAAAAATTCTTGAGCTCTACCTCAACAAAATTTACTTGGGCAACCGTGCCTACGGTGTCGAAGCGGCCGCTCAGGTGTATTACGGAAAGCCATTAAAGGATCTCGACCTCGCACAACTTGCCATGATTGCAGGTCTCCCGCAAGCACCCTCCACTCAAAATCCTATTATAAACCCTAAAGCCGCTAAAAATCGGCGAAACCACGTCCTCGACCGATTGCTCGAGGAGCACGTGATCACCGAAACAGAGCACGAAGAAGCCATCCATCAACCCATCGTCGCACACTACCACGGCACCACACTCGGGGCGCATGCACCGTATGTTGCCGAAATGATTCGCCAATCGCTTTACGATCATTTTGGCCCAGAAGCCTACACGAAGGGCTATAAAGTCTTTGCCACCATCAACGGTACATTACAAAACAAAGCCAACCAACTCGTTGAAGAACACCTGTTGGCTTACGATCACCGCCATGGGTATCGCGGTCCCGTCGCGCACCTTGACGACGTCGATGTGGCCTCTTCCAAAGCTTTAAACATCCTATTCGCCCCATACCCTGTTGTCAATGATTTAGAGCCAGCCCTTATCTTATCTGTTTCCGACCGCGAAGCCTCCGCCATCACCCGAAGCGCACAGCACATCAAAATTCCCTGGTCTGGCTTGGTTTGGGCCCGACCCGCGTTAAAGCAAGGTTGGGTCGGACGATCGCCTTCACAAGCACATCAAGTCGTCTCTGTAGGTGATGTGGTCTATGTACGCGTCGATAACAACCAATGGCAGCTCAGTCAAATTCCTCAAGTAGAAGCGGCTCTTGTGGCCTTGAATCCCACCAACGGAGCCATAGAAGCCCTCGTCGGTGGATTCAATTTTCCACGCAGTAAATTTAATCGCGCCATTCAATCCGGGCGCCAACCAGGTTCAAGTTTCAAACCGTTTATCTATGCCGCCGCACTCAACAAAGGATATTCATTAGCAACATTGATTAATGATGCTCCCATTGTCGTTGATGATCCCAGTCAAGCGAATTTATGGCGTCCACACAATGTCGACAATCAATTTGGTGGACCAACCCGTTTAAAAGATGCATTAATTCGTTCTCGCAACTTAGTGTCTATTCGCATTTTAGATGACATCGGAATTGATTACGCCATTGACTTTGTCAGCCAGTTTGGCTTTCAAAAGGCAAGCCTTCCTCATGCATTATCACTCGCTCTCGGTAGCTTGTCCGTGAGTCCCATGGATCTCACCGCAGCCTACGCCGTTTTTGCCAATGGCGGCTACAAAGTAGAACCCTACTTAATTGATCGCATCACCGACAGCGAAGGCCATGTCTTATTGCAAGCCAAGCCGGCAGAAGCGCCGCGCCCAGAAGCAACACAACCCATCGACGCCGACGTCATGGCGCCCCGCGTCATCCCTGAAGACCTTGCTTTCCTCATGCACACAGCACTCCTCGGCGTCATACAACAAGGAACCGCGCACGAAGCAACCGTCCTCCATCGTAACGACATTGCAGGTAAAACAGGGACCACCAATGACCAAGTCGACGTCTGGTTTTCAGGTTACACGCCTGATCTCGTGGTCACAACATGGGTAGGCTTTGATACCCCCATCCCCCTTCATGAGTACGCAGCAAGGCTAGCGCTCCCCCTTTGGATTGATTTCATGAAGACCGCCCTCAACGGAAAACCCGAGCATGAAATCAGACCACCCATCAATGTCGTCGCAGAGCATATCAACCCAAAAACCGGTTTGCGCGAACAAAATCAAGCCCAAGGGATTTTAGAATATTTTCGAGACAATGAAATTCCGGGCGACGATGAGTCGTTTCCTACAAATGGTGATCCCTCAAGGCAGGATACGAGTCAAAGTCAGGAGAATTTGTTCTAAGTACTTGGCGAAAAAAAGTTAAAAATTATGGCTCTTGTAAAATTCAAGTGGGTAAGCATGCCGAATTCAGTTTGTTGAAATTAATACATTAAATCCTGAGTGGAGCGATTTATATCGATCGTTATGTTAGAGATTGTGCCACTGATTGGAGATCCCTCACTTCGTTCGGGATGACGTGGGGTGTTACAGAAAAGTAATCATAAATTATAGGCCCATGCTGACTTTTTCAAACAAAATACAGGGCCGTATCCTACTGCAAATAAAGCAAATAATCAATCATGTAGTATAATTAAATTACACTTTGTTTTTTTACCGGACGGAACCATGAAAAAATATATTATATCGTTAGTTGCCATTGTACTCACCTTACTTCTGAGCAGCTGCGCCGCCGTCGAGTCATCCCCCGCGCCAAGTTACAACGGTGGGTATAGCAATGATTATGCGAGCAGTACGGGTTATGGTGCTGATTACATTTATTCATCAACTTACTATGGTCAGCGTCCCTATTGGGTTAATCGCTTTTCGGCGCCTGAAGCAGATGCTGATACACCATTAGCCAGCGAGTTATAACCACCATGCTGGGTCTAGACCCAGCAATTGACATACCACGGCAACGCCGGAAGAACCTTATTTTAGCTCGCTAAGGCATCCGTCGCGGGCACGTAAGCAAACCCAAGATCAGCGGCCACGGCCGCGTAGGTTATGTTGCCTCGGTGAACATTTAATCCATTTAGTAAATGCGCATCGCTGAGCAATGCTAATTTGACTCCTTTGGTTACCAAACTTAAGACAAAAGGCAGCGTCGCATTATTCAGTGCAAACGTTGATGTTCTTGGAACAGCGCCCGGCATATTACCAACACAATAATGAACAATATCATCCACCACATACGTCGGTTCATGATGTGTGGTTGCATGGCTCGTCTCAAAACACCCGCCTTGATCAATGGCCACGTCCACCACGACGGAGCCTGGGCGCATAGCCTTCAGCATCTCGCGCGTCAAGAGTTTTGGTGCAGCAGAGCCAGGCACCAAAACCGCCCCAATCACAAGATCCGCATCAATAACATAACGCTCGATCGCCTCAGCTGTTGCATAAACGGTATTTACTTTAGAGCCGAACTGAAAATCAAGTTCACGCAGGCGTGATAACGATTTATCGAGTACGGTCACGCGTGCTTCCATCCCCATGGCCATGCGTGCAGCATTTGTACCCACTACGCCACCACCGATGATAACTACGTTCCCCGGCGAAACCCCGGGAACACCACTCAACAGGATCCCACTGCCCCCTTGAGCCATCTCCAAGCAATGCGCACCCGCTTGAATGGACATACGCCCAGCCACTTGAGACATCGGTGTTAACAAGGGAAGACCGCCACCGTTTTCTGTCACCGTCTCATAAGCAATCGCTGTTACACCGGACTCTTTCAATAAACGTGTCTGTTGAGGATCGGGCGCTAAATGTAAATAAGTAAATATCGTTTGCCCCTCCCTCAACCGACGACATTCGATGGGTTGGGGCTCTTTCACCTTAACAATCAAGTCAGATCGCGCATAAACTTCATCCGCTGTACCCACAATTTGAGCGCCTGCAGCTTCGTATTGCTCATCAGTAATCCCAATGCCAAGACCTGCCTGTCGTTCAACGATAACTTTGCCTCCCGCTCGAACGATCTCACGAACACTTGCAGGAACCAATCCAACTCGATTTTCCTGTGGCTTAATTTCTTTAGGTACACCAACCAACATGCTTTGTTACTCCTGTTTTAATTGCTCAATTAACTGGGGAACCAACACAAATAAATCACCCACCAAGCCATAATCTGCAACCTGAAAAATCGGCGCATCTTCATCTTTATTGATAGCAACAATGACTTTGGAATCCTTCATCCCCGCTAAGTGCTGAACCGCTCCAGAAATGCCCACAGCAATATAAAGCGTCGGTGCCACCACTTTTCCTGTTTGGCCTACTTGGCAATCATTTGAGACAAAACCTGCGTCTACGGCGGCACGGGACGCACCGACAGCAGCGCCCAGGGCATCAGCCAATTCCTCAATCAGTTTGAATTTTTCAGCACTTTGTAATGCCCGTCCGCCGGAGACAACCCGTGCCGCTTGTGTGAGCTCCGGGCGTACCGACTCCGTCAATTTATGCCCAATAAATGTTGTTTTTGAAGCGGTACAAACCGTATCAATCAACACGATAGGACAAGGTGGTTGTTTTGCAGCGACGGCATCAAACGCGGTCGTACGAATGGTTAATACTTTTTTATCATCTAACATCCGCACCGATTCAATGGCATTTCCCGCATAAATGGGGTGCTCGAAGGTATCATGACTAACCACACGCGTCACATCGGACACTTGTGCCACATCCAATAAGGCCGCAATGCGTGGCAAGGTATTTTTACCAGAGGTTGTCGACCCAGCCAGTATGGCGTCGAAGGGCTCCGCAAGGGAGGCAACCAACTGGCTCACATTTTCAGCCAACTGATGCGCATAACAAAGATTATCAGCCAACCACACAGCACCCACATCCAAAAGGGATGCCGCTTCATCAGCCACCGCGTGGCATTGATGCCCCACGACCAATAAAACGGGATTTTTATCCAACAACTTGGCCGCAGCCAACACGTGATGCGTTGAGGCATGCATACGCTGATTATCATGCTCTACAAGAATTAAGGTGCTCATCATCGCCTCCTGGCGTTACAGTACTTTCGCTTCATGGCGTAATTTCTCAATCAAGTGCTTGACCGAATCGACCTTGATCCCTCCGCGCCTGGCAGGAGGCGGCGTCACCGACAGCACTTCTGTGTGATCTTTTAGGTCCAAATGAAGCGATTCAAGAGACACACTGATGAGGGGTTTTTGCTTTGCTTTCATGATGTTCGGTAAACTGGCGTACCGTGGTTCATTCAGTCGAAGGTCAACGCTCACCACCGCAGGCCCTTGTATGGTTAGCGTTTCAGCGCCACTGTCCGTTTCGCGCGTTACCGTAAACACCCCGTTATCAACCACCAGTGCCGAAGCGAAGGTTGCCTGCGGCCAATCCAACAAGGCAGCCAACATTTGCGCGGTCTGATTGCTATCATCATCAATCGATTGCTTCCCCAGCAGAACCAAGTCTGGCTGCTCATCACGCACCATGCGATGTAGAATTTTTGCAATATTCAAACTGCAATGTGCCTTGTCCGTCTGCACCAGCAACCCTCGATTCACGCCCAGTGCCATGGCATGACGCAACGTTTCTTGACTTGCCTCCATGCCAATCGTAACCGCTACAACCTCTGAGGCAATCTTTTGTTCTAATAAACGCAACGCCTCTTCAACAGCTATCTCGTCAAAAGGATTCATCGCGTGTTTAACCTGCTGGGTTTCAACACCACGGTGATCAGATTTCACCCGTATTTTAACATATGGATCAATCACTCGCTTCACTGCAACTAAGATCTTCATCTTCCCTCACTGTCTCTATATAACATCCTGTTTTAATCAAGAAACAACGCGCCAGGAACCATCCGCTTGACGACACGCCTTTCCGTAGATTTGTTCAGACTTACCACCAATTTCGGCTCTGGTTGTGTATTCTCGGCAAGGCTGTTCACTCACATAATACGTCCGCGTTGGCGTGACATGATAATGATTACCATTGTCTGGATTGCTCCAGCTTACGCCTCTGCCTGTGGGAGCCGTTTCTAACGCGCGTGACATTTCGAGTCGATCTTGTCGGTCCATGTATTGCCCTATTTTTCCGCCAAGAACGGCTCCAATCAGGGCCCCGCCCGCAGCCGCAGCCACTTTTCCAGCACCACCGCCAAATTGGCTGCCCAACAAACCACCCACAACCCCGCCTGCCACAGTCCCAACCCCTTCATTGGTCACGTCAGCACAACTCGTCAACAACAGTGACAATGACAACACAGCAAACACATTTTTTTTCATTCAAATCCCCTTTTTTTTCAAGCAGAAATCACGCGCGCACGATCGCGCGCACGAGGAGAAACCTGGCAAATTAGTTCATAAGCAATGGTCCCGGCTGAACGCGCAATCGTCTCCACAGGAATTTCAGGTCCCCACAACTCAACCTGATCACCCACCTCAACACCTGGGCAATCAGTCAAATCAATCGTTAACATATCCATAGAAATTCTGCCCACAATAGGCGCAATCATCCCATTGACCCACGTAGGGGTCAATGGGGCAATATGACGGGGATACCCATCACCATAACCAACGGGCACCACACCCACGCGAGAGGGTCGATTACTTTGCCACGTTCCCCCATATCCTACACGCAGATGGGGTGGGCAGACGCGAATAACACTCACCGCAGACACAAAACGCATCACGGGTTTTAAATCCAGCGCGCGCGCATCACGATCGGCAAACGGCGAGATCCCATAAAGCATAATCCCTGGCCGGACAACATCCTCACTCCACTCCGGACGGGATAAAATAACAGCAGAATTAGCGATACTTCGCGTGAGGGTCATCGCGGGCAGAACTAAGTGACTAAACGCATCCACTTGAGCCTGATTTTGAGGATTTTCAGGCTCATCAGCGCATGCCAAGTGAGTCATCAAGCCAATGTTTTTGTCTACCCACGGGCAATCGTTCAACGCCGAAAGCACGTCACGCACATCATCAGGCCAAAATCCTAAACGCTGCATGCCCGTATTCACTTTAACCCACACCCTAATCAACTGAGATAACGGCGTATTGATAATCCACTGCAACTGTGACACGTGATGCACCACGCATTGCAATTGCTCGGAGGCAACATAATGCAATTCATCAGGAGAAAAAACACCTTGAAATAAAATGCACTCACTACGACTCAACAGACGCAGCGCCATCGCCTCCTCAAGGCAAGCGACGCCAAACGCATCCACTTTTCCTAAAAGAGCAGGCAAAACAAGCGACAAACCACACCCATAGGCGTTTGCCTTGACCATCGCAATGATTTTTTTTTGAGGGCAACAGGCTTTCACACGCGCGACATTATGTTGCAATGCAAACGTATCAATCTGAAAATGGGTGGGTCTTGTCACGTCAATTTGCCCCTTGATAACCCTGAAAGGCTAAATCTTCAAATCGCGTGTATTGGCCAAGAAAAGCGACACGCACCTTACCAATAGGGCCATTCCGTTGCTTAGCCACAATAATTTCAGCGCAGCCTTTATCCGGACTGTCCTCATTATAGACTTCATCCCGATAAATAAAACAAATTAAATCGGCATCTTGCTCGATGGCGCCAGACTCTCGCAAATCAGACATCATGGGGCGTTTATCTTGCCGTTGCTCCAAGCTCCGATTGAGCTGTGACAACGCAATGACCGGCACATGTAGTTCTTTAGCCAAGGCTTTAAGGCTTCGCGAGATCTCAGAAATTTCTGCGGTTCGATTGTCTGTTTTAAACCCGGATACTTTCATCAACTGCAAATAATCCACCACAATCAACCCAAGCGACCCATGTTCTTTAACGAGCCGTCGAGCCCGTGCACGTAGTTCAGTTGGGCTCAAGGCAGGCG